>JAMCYS010000114.1 GCA_023473795.1 Chloroflexota bacterium
CGGCGGGCCTGCCTCAACGCCCTCATCTTCATCGACTACACGGGCGGCACCGGCGGCGGGGCCTTCCGCTACCTGTACGGGCGCTTCCTGGGCGAGGCGGCGGCGATCACAGGCGAGGGGCGGCTGGTCGCGGTGGGCGAGGAAGTGCGTGCCGTCGGCGACCGCTGGCAGGAGGCGGCGCTGCTGTTGAAGGAAACCGCCGCGGCCCCGGACCCGCGGGGGCTGTTGCCGGAGACGTCGGCGATCCTGCAAGACATCGCCGACCGTGAGCTGGTCGTCTGGGACAGACTGGCGGAGATGGTCTAGGAAACGAACCACAGATGCACACAGATGACCGGAGGATGAACACAGATGATCGATTGATTGAACTAGGCAAAGCGACCGCTTTCGCGAGTCTCTTCGCTGCCTGGTTGGGACACCTGGGACGGGCGGCGAGACGGCCGGGCTAGAGTCCCGCGGCGTCGACGGCCGGCATTCCGCGGAGCACTCAGAGCGACACGCGGTCTACAGGGCTAGAGGCGACCCGGACGGCGCTTGACTTGCCAACCCGCAGGGGTATGATATGCGGCAAGACGGGGCGGCAGCCGGGCCGGGACCGCTCGGCGCCGCCCCGCTCGATGAGGAGGAGGCTATAGTGGGCAGACTAGCGCTAGTGCGCGCCATTATCATCGCGGCCCTACTCTTGGCGATAGGCACAGTGCCGGCGCTGGCCGCCAACGACACGGTGGACACGGCGGTTCTGCTGACGACGAACAATCCCTCTGGTACCGGCCAATCGACCGGCAGCCCTGGCGGCAGCTTCCGCTACTATAGCTTCCCCTACGGCGGGGGCAACGCCGAGGTTCTGGTGCATCTGACCTGGCGGCCAGGTTGGGCCAGCACCGACGCCGCCGTCGGTTTCAACGTCTACGGCCCCACCGGCAAGGCGGGCCAGGGCCAGCGGGGCGACGACGTGGACGGCGCCAGCACGTCCTTCCTCTACTTCGTCGCCGCGGCGCCGGGCGACTACCTGGTGCAGGTCTACAACTACACGAGCGGCGTCGCCGTCGACTTCACGGTCGACGTCACCGGGGCCGGCATGCCGACCACGACGGTGGCCGATAACAGCACCATCGACAAGGCCGCCCGGGTCACGAGCCAGTCGTACAGCGCCTCCGGCTCGCTGCTGGGCAGCAGCGGTGGCGCCTACAACTATTTCCTGGTCGACTATCCGGGCGGCGACAGCACGATGGACGTCAGCCTCACCGTCTCGCCGGCCAACTTCCTCCTGCCCAACGCCTACGGCTTCAACGTCTACGACGGCGGCACCCTGGTGGTTTCGGGCGAGGAATGGCAGCGCGGCAACACGCTAGCTACCAAGATCGCCAGCGTGAAGCGGACGGATCCGGGGGTGCTGGGGATTCAAGTGTATAACTACACCGAAGGCATAACCGCCCAATACACTCTGGGCGTAACCGGTGCGGCGGGCCAGGTGCCGGAAGTCAGCGGCAACAACAACCCGAATACCGCTTTCGTGCTCTCGCCGCGGGACGTGTCGGCGAGTGGCAGCATCCTGGGCAATAGCGGCGGCGCCTACTCGTACTTCGTCTTCCACTACCAGGGCAACCGGGAGAACGTCAACGTATCGCTCAGATTCACGCCGGGCTACGGCATAACCGCCGGGGGCGTCGGCATCAACATCTACCATGGCCCCGACCTGATAGCTGGTGGCAAGACGACGGAGGGGGAGACGTCAGAGGGCGGAGTGGCAACCGCCAGTTTCTCTTCCGACCTGTCGGACTGGTTCGGCGTACAGGTCTACAACTACGTGCCGGGCGTGACGGCTCAGTACACGGTGTACGTTACCGGGCTGAGGTAGCAGAGCCAGCATAATTCGTGCGGAAGAGCTGCCGGTGGGTGCCGCCTGCCGGCGGCTTCGTCTTGGCGATGCACGCGCAATTTGGAGTGCGGCGGCAAGTCGCCGCCTGCCAGGGCGCAGGCAAGCCTGCGCAGCCCAAACCGCCTCCTCAGCGCAATCTGACTTATGTCTGTAGGAGAGCAGGAGCAGGTGACAACAACGCCGCGCCTCGGGCGAGAGCAAGTGCTCGCCTTCCGACTGGCGAGCCATAACCTGGCCCGTTTCCTCCCCGCAGGTTCGCTGCTGGCGGCCGCGGGGGCCTGCGGCGCGGAGGACTACCCGCCCGGTTCGGCGGCGTTGGCGTTGAGAGCACGGGTCCAAGGGCTGAGCCCGGCCAGGTGGAGTGCGGTCTCGATGACCCTACATCCTCTCCAGCAGCTGCCGCAGGGCAGGGGCGCAGGCCGCGAGGTCTCCCGGCAGGCCGTTGCCGTGCAGGATGGCCTGGCCGAGGCTCGAGTTCTTGAAATCGATGAGGTCGCTCTCGAAGGCGCTCGTCACCGGCAGGTCGCGCAATACCTGACCGTCGCGCAGGGCGATTACCCGCCGGGCCGCCCGCGCCACCTGGGCGTTGTGGGTGACGACGATGAGCGTCGTGCCCTGCTCGCGGTTGAGGGCGTTCAGCAGCTCGAGGATTTCGCCGGTCGTCTTCGAATCCAGGTTGCCGGTCGGCTCGTCGGCCAGGACGATGGCCGGGTTGTTGGCCAGGGCGCGGGCGATGGCCACGCGCTGGCGTTGGCCGCCGGAGAGCTGGTTGGGCAGCGCTTCCTGGCGGTCGCCCAGGCCCACCATGTGCAGCAGCCCGGAGGCGCGCTCGCGCCGCTTGCCGGCGGACAGAGTTCCTTCGTACATGGGCACCTCTACGTTCTCGCGCGCGTTGAGGGTGGGGATGAGGTTGTGGGTCTGGAAGACGAAGCCCACCATCTGGCTGCGGAAGCGGTCGAGGTCCTTCACCTTGGTGAGGGGCGAGCCGTCGATGATCACCTCGCCGCGGGTAGGGCGGTCGAGGGCGCCGAGCATGTTGAGCAGGGTCGACTTGCCCGAGCCCGAGGGGCCGACGATGGCGACGAACTCGCCGCGCCGGATGGCCAGGTTGACGCCGGCGAGGGCGACGACTTCGGCGCCGTCGCCATAGGTCTTGGTCAGGTCGCGCGTTTCGACGACGCTTCGTTCAGCCATCATACTACCTCCTAGCAGCGCTCATGCTTGCATTCCCCTTGCGAAACCGGCAGGGCATCATGTACCTGGGGCAGCACTGCCGGACTCAGGGGCCGTGTCGCGACTCGCCAGGGTCGCCGCCGACTTCCCGGCGGCACCGGTAGCGCGGGGGATGCCACCCGAGGGTGGCGACCCCCGCACTACGGAACCCAAACACCCCTGCGGCTATTCATACCGCAACGCCTCAATGGGCCGCAGGCCGGTGGCGCGCCAGGCAGGATAGATGCCGCCGATGGCGCCCAGGGCCAAGGCCAGGGCCAGGACCTTCAGGAACAGGTCCGGCGTGAAGGCCGGCGCCAGATATTGGCCGTAACCCGGCGCTAACATCAACAGGTAGTTCAAGCCCACGCCGATGCCGATGCCGGCCAGGCCGCTCAGCAGACTGAGCGCCAGCGACTCGGCCAGGATCATCGCCAGCACCCGCCGGCGCCGCCAACCCAGGGCGCGCAGCACGCCTATCTCCTGTGTGCGCTCGAAGACCGTCATCAGCATGGCGTTGGTCATCACGATGCCGCCCACCACCACGATCAAACCGATCAGTGCATTCAGAACCGCGTAAGTGGTGGCGAAGTCGTTCATGCGCGAGGTGGCCTCGCTGGCCTTGCTGACCACCACTTCGGGGAAAGCGGCCTCCAAGGCGGCGGCGATCTCGCCCGCCCGGCCGGGGTCATGCAGACCGATGGTCAGCAGCGACACCTGGCGCGGTTTGCCGAAGAGCTGCTGGGCGTCCTTCAAGGGAATGGCCACCGAGGCGTCCTCGTAGGCCTGGCCGTTTTCGTAAATGCCGACCACGGTGAAGCTGGAGCCGCCGACGCGCACCGTGTCGCCCACCGACTTCTTGAGGCCGCTGGCGGCGCCGCGCCCGAGCAGAGCCTCGCGTGGACGCTCCAGCGTCCGCCCCTCCCGCACCCGGTAATGCTTTAGGTAATCTTCCTTGCTGTCCAGGCCGAAGACCATCAGAAACTGCACGTCGGGCGCATTGGTCACGCCGATCAAGACGCGCGAGACGCCGCGCACTTCGGGGCGCAGGCGGAGACGATCGGCCAGGCGCTCGTCGATCGTGGAGAGTGAGAGGTCGGAGGCTTTGGCCTGCTCGGCCATCAGGTCGGCTTGGCCGGCGGTGAGCAAGCTGGTGAAGGCGAGGGTGAAGCCGTCCACCATAGCGAGGAGGGCGACGACGAAGCCCACGCCGATGCCAATGCCGGCAACCGTGACCAGGGTGCGGGTGGGCCGTCGCAGCAGGTTGCGCAGGGAGGCGGTGGGCGCCAGGCGCACGAGGGCGCGCGTGCGGGGGCCGAGATTGCCCACGGCGCCGCTTTCGTGGCGCATGGCCTCCACCGGCGCCAGCTGCGAGGCCCGCCAGGCAGGGTAGAGCGCGCCGGCTAGGCCCAGGAAGAGAGAGATGACGAACGCCTGGACGAAGATGGTCGGGGTGAAGGCGCCCTCGAGCAGCGAGGCCACGGCGGGGGAGAGGGCGGTGGCCTCGGTGAGGCCGACGCCGACCAGCAGGCCGAGCGCCCCTCCAGCCAGGGCCAGCACCAGGCCCTCGCCCAGAATGAGGCCGACGACGCGCCGCCGCCGCCAGCCCAGGGCCCGCAGCACGCCGATCTCGTGCGTGCGCTCCAGGACGCTCATCAGCATGGTGTTCATCATCCCCAGGCCACCGACCAGGACGGCGAAGATGCCCAGGAACCAGCCGAACGAGCGGTAGAGGTCGTAAGTCTCGGTTTGCTGAGTGGCCTCGCCCGAACGGCTGGCAAGGACGTTCTTGACGCGGCTCTGGATCTCGGCCTTGATCTCGTCGAGGCGGCGGGGGTCTTTGACGTTGACGTTGAAGTAGCTGACCTGGTCGCGCTTGTCGAAGGCGGACTGCGCATCGGCCAGCGGCATTACGGCGCCGCCGTCTTCCATAGCGACGCCGGTCTCGTAGATGCCGACGATGCGATATGAGACCTCGTTGATCTTGAAGGTCTCGCCGGAGACCTTCTTGAAATTCTTGGCGGCGAGCTTGCCGAGCAGGATTTGCTTCTTGCCGGTGAGACTGGCGCCCTCCAGGATGCGGTAGCGGGCCATCATGGAGCCGCGTGACTCCTCGCCCTTGACGATGAAGTAAGGGGCATCGGGCATCTGCAGCACGCCCACGACAGTGCCGGTCACCTCGCTCACGCCCGCCACCTGCCGAATCTCGTCGCCCACGCTCTCGTCGAGGCTGGAGAGGAGCGTCATCATAGCGTCCTTCTGGGAGACGGTGAGGTCGGCCCCGGTGGAGGAAAAGACCTTCTCAAAGCCGCCGGCCATACCCTCGCCGAAGGCAGAGAGGGCCACGACCGCGGCCACGCCCACGGCGATGCCGAGCATAGTAAGCAGCGTCCTTGTCTTGCGCCGCCACAGATTCTTGAAGACCATGTCGCCCTCCAGAGTCAAACTCTACCATAGGTCACGAGGGATTGGCATGCAGCTACCAAGTGGAGAGTTCGCTACCTGGACAAGTGGAGGGTCTTTGCAGTGGGCAGGTGGTCAGGGGGAACAGATATCACGCAGACAGAGAGGGCACGGAGGCCGGAGGGGGAAACGAACCACAGAGGCACGCAGATAACCGGAAGATGGACACAGATTAGGCGATAAAGGTGGCAAACGCAGCGGGTTCGACTCACAGATAGCTCGAGCAGGTTGACGAAGGCATGGAGAGCGAGCGCAAACCAACTCGATGAGAAGCGCCGGCTAAGCCGGCGCGGGTCGGCGGAGGCGCAAGGGTTCCACCAATGGCACGGGTCCCAGCCGGACCATCGCACTCTCGTCGCCCCCGCCGAAGGGGCTGGCCGCTGCTAGCGCTGCCAGGTCTGGTCTGCCCCGTTCCAGGCGTGCGACCCAGCTGGCGAGGTCGTAGATGAGAGCTTCGCCGCCAGGCTTGAGCGAGCGGTAGATCTCGGCTAGGCCGCGCGCTGGGTCGGGCAGTGGTGGAGGGAGAACGTGCTCACCATCAGGTCAACGGAGGCGTCGACCAACGGCAAAGCGCCGACATCTCCGACCACAAAGACGGGCCTGCCCCCCTCGCCAAGGACTGAGCCATGGGCGGTCGCTCTGGCCAACATCTCGGCCGAGACGTCCAGCCCCACCACGGACAGGTCAGGGATGGCCTGAGCCAGCCGCATAGCGAGATAGCCCGGGCCGGTGCCAACGTCCACTGCCAGACCGCGCGGCCGGGGCTCCGCCAAATCGCCGACCACCCGCGCGTAGAACCAGGACATCAGCCGCGCGGCCGCGGCGTCGTACACGCTGGCGCTCGGCGCGGAGTAGGAGCGCAGGTTCGCAACTATCTCGCTATCGGCAAGCTTCTGGCCGGCCACGTAGGCGAGAACGGCGCCCATCGTCCCACCCGCCAGGAACCACTTACAGCTGATCGTTATCGCGCTCCGTTCGCTGAAGCTAGCGACCGTTTCGACCAAGCGCTGATTGCGTTCGGTTCGAGAACCTGAGCCTGGCATGCGAGTACGATGCCGTGCTTCGCAACTTTCCCGCCGCATCCCCTCAGGCAGGCTCACTGACTACCATTCCGGTTCCCATGGCAGTCGACTCCTCCGGCATTAGATCATATGATCTGAACAATATGTGCCGCTCGTATCATATACTGCCAAGTACAGTATCACGTGTGCCGCATAGGCTAGGGGATGCAGCAATGACAGCGCGCGACGACTTCCCGGGATCGGTGAAGCAGACTCTTGCCAAGCGGGTAGGGTTCCACTGCTCCAACCCTGCGTGCCGGCAAGGAACGACCGGACCGCGTGAAGAACCAAGCGGCACGGTAAACATCGGAGTAGCAGCCCACATTGCCGCAGCCGCGGAAGGGGGTCCGCGGTATGACCCATCGATGACTCCCGAACAGAGGCGGTCTATCGCCAACGGGATATGGCTTTGCCAGAACTGCGCCAAACTCATTGACAGCGACGAGACCTACCATGATGCCGAGATACTCCACCAATGGAAGTCCCTAGCCGAGAAGACAGCCACCAAGGAATTGCAGACCGGGCGTAGCCACGATTGGGACGCCGAGATATTCCAAAGACTTGAGCATCTCATGCCTGAACTACTGGCCGAAATGAGAGAAGACCTACTGGACCGCCCCTTGGCCCGGGAGTTTGTTCTCCTCAGCAGTAAGTGGATCTACAACTCGCGGGGTCCGTACCTGGCTTACCATTATGAGAACTACCCAGATCTTGAAGATATAATGGTGATACTTGGGAACTACGACCTGATTCAAGAGATCACCTTCAATAATGTCAAGCGCTACGTCCTGAGCGAGAAGCTAGTGAGGTATCTCCTCAATGAGTGATCCGGTAAGCGATCTCCTTGAGCAACTCGCCGATGCGGAACACGCCGGTTGGTCTAGGTGGATGATCTACTTGTTTGACCAATGCATCGTCAACAAGGATGGCTCCCTAACGATCCCCGCCCATCTAGTCGACCACTGGAGGAGGCAAGCTAATACTCAGTATGCCAGCCTCTCGGAGCCGGAGAAAGAGGCCGATAGGGATGAGGTTCGAAGAATAATCATTCCCATACTAGTAGCCTGCAAGCAGATCGAGAAACAAGGCTAAGGCGAATCCGTAGGGGAATCAGAGGAATGTTTCTTTCCTCCTTGTCAATCACCGCCCGATCTATACCATTGGTTTTCGCCTGGGTGTATACCACTTCGGCGAGTTTGGGCAGTCGTCAATTCGGGTTTTCAGTGTGCCGCTAGCGGCCTCATTCGGACTTGGCGTCTGATGATTCTGTCTGCTCCACCTCCTTCCTTCGCTCCAACTGGCGATAGCTGGCGCCGCGGATGATCAGGGTCTGGGCGTGGTGGGTCAGCCGATCCATCGCCGCACTGGCCAGCAAGCCGTCTCCAAAGATCTCCGGCCACTCCTCCAGTGCCCGGTTGCTGGTGATCACGAGCGATCGCTGCTCATAACGCTGGCTGATGATCTCGTACAGGTCGTCGATGGCCGGCACCGGTAGCGGCCGTAAGCCGAAGTCATCCAACACCAAGAGGTCCACCGCACACAACTTCAGCAGCCTGCGGCTGTAGCCGCCGTCGGCCCGCGCCGCGTGTAGGTCAGCCAACAACTGGTGCACTGGCCTCATCAGCACCCGGTAACCACGTTTCACGGCCTCGTAGGACAATGCCGCCGCCAGGTGCGACTTGCCCACGCCGGTGGGACCGCAGATCAAGAGGTTCTGCTGCCGCTCTACGAAGCCGCAGGTGGCCAGTTCCACAACCTGTGCTCGATTCAGCGTGGGCACGGCGGCGAAGTTGAAGCGGGCCAGCGTCTTGCCCTCCTGGCAGCCCGCCTCCAGCAACCGGCAACGCAGGCGACGTTGGTTGCGCCGCTCCAGTTCGTCGTCCACCAAGAGCGCCAGGAACTCCGCCGCCGAGAGGTTCTCCTCGGCCGCCTGGCGGGCCCTCACCTCCAAGGTGCCCAGCATCCCCGACAACTTCAACTGCTTGAGTTTGGGCAAGAGGGGATGGGTGGGCGTGCTGTTCACCGCCAGGCTCACCCTTGCACCTCCACGCCCAAGAACTCGCGCGCCTCCCGGGCGAAGGCGAAGCGTCTCGGGGGCCGCTCTGCCTCTTTACGCGCAAAGGGCAAGACGCCCTCCGGCAGCGGCTCCTTGTCCAGAGCGGCGTTGAGGATGTCCTTGATGCGCCGGTACCTGGCATCGCCGAAGCAGTAGGCCCGGGCGCAGGCCGCCTCCAGCCGCTTCTGGCCCACGCTCTCCGCCAGACGCAGGATCGCCTGCACCGAGCGCAGCCGGTCCAAAGGCCGCTCCGCGAGGAGCGATTCCACCACCAGGCTCGTGGCTGGGCCGATGCCCGCCGCGAGCTGGCGGCAGCGCTCGGGCGTGCGCTCCAGGTAGGCCGCCTTCTCCGGGGGATAGTGTTCCGTGCGGGTGTGCCACTCCCCTTTGCCCTTGGCCCGTAGATGAGTGGTGACCAGGTCGACGCCGTCGTAGATCTCCACCACTCGTTCGCCGACGTGCGCCTCCAGGGTGTGGCCGATGTGCTGCCAGGGCACCGAGTAGAAACTGCCGTCGATCATCACGTGGCAGTCGGCGTGCACCTTCACCAGCCGTACCTCGCACAGCGTGAAGGAGTGCTCAGGCAAAGGCAGTAGGGCCGCCCTCTCGCGTTCCTGGAACAAGGCCAGCGGTGCCTGGCCGGTGGTGCCGTGGCGACGGGTGCCGGCGACCTCCCGCACCCACTCCTGGAGGCGACGGTTGGCCACGGTAATGTCGGCGAACTGCTGGCCGGCCAGGAAGTTGCGCTTGAGGTAGTGCTCGCCCGACTCCACCTTGCCCTTGTGCTCGGGCGTCCGGGGACGGGTGGGGCTGACGAGGCAGCCGTAGTGCTGGGCCAGGCGCCGGTAGGCTTCGCCCAAGACGGGGTCGTGCAGGGAGGCCGTGAGCACCGCCGCCTTGAGGTTGTCGAGCACTATCCGCTTGGGCACGCCGCCGAAGGACTGGAAGGCGTGGCGATGGCAGGCGATCCAGGTGGCTATCTTCTGGTCGAAGATGAGTTCGGCGTATTGATGGCGGCTGAAGGAGAGCGTCATCACGAAGGCGTAGGCCGGGCGCAAGGCACCGCTGCGCACGTCCACAAAGCGGCCCACCGGGCTGAAGTCGACCTGGGCCTCCTCGCCGGGGGCCGTGTGCACCCTCAGATGGGGCTCGACCTTGGGCGGGCGGAGATGGTGCACGAAGCGCACGAGGGAGGAGTAACTGCCGCTGTAGCCGTGGTCCTGGCGCAGCCTGGCCAGGATGGCGGTCATCTCCACGTCCTCGGCGAGGAGCTGCTCGACGATCTGGCGGTAGGGGGCCACGGTGGATTCCATCCGGGGCGGCGGCTTGCCGGGGCCGAGCTTGGCCCGGAGGTCCTTGTTGTCCAGCAAGGGCTGGTCGGGTTTGAGGTAGCCCTCCTCTTGGGCGAGGAGGCGGTACTTGCTGACGGTGAGACGGGAGACGTGGGTATCGCGGGCGATCTGGCGTTCGCTCTGGCCTTGTTGCAGGCGATAGATGATGTCGCGGATGCTGTGCACGTGCAGTCGCTCCATTCCTTCCCCCGGGGACACTGTCCGGAGGAGAAGTCTAGCGACGACTGCCATCCTCTGCCTGTGGACCTCGTGGTGGTATAGAGCGGGCGAAAACGCCTGGTATACATCGGGCGGTTACGGGTGGTATACACCGGGCGATAATCGGTGGCTTACACCGGCCGGTTACGCCTGGCATATTCTAGGGCGGTCAATCACACTCCTCGACTAAAAGGCATGATGCGCTGGAGAAGCCCGATCAGAAAGGCGACGGATAGAGCGCGGCGCAACTCCACTGTTCGCTTAATGGGTATGATTTCCATATAGAGGAGGACAGAGACGACGATGAGCAAGTACATTAGCGCGTCAAAAACAAAACCCCATGCCACATCCGCTAGGTTGCCCGACCACAGGAAGCCCGGCCATTCACTAACCAGTTTGGCAACTCCAACCCCCAAAAGGAGCGCAGGGAAGACTCTCTGGTAGAGAATGTGTGCCCAGTCCGAGAAGAGAGGATACCGCTCCAGGTAGAACTTGCCTTCTCGGGTAAATGTCTCGCCGTTGTAGAAGTAACTGAGAATCTCCTCGACCTGGTGAATATACCCGTACTGCCTCTCGAGGTTGACCGTCACCTGTAGGTAGCGGAAGACGAAAGCCAGTAAGAGGAACCAGATGACGCTCGTTAGAAAAGTTACATCAAGATTCCCCTGGAAGCCGAGGATCTTACTCACGCCTTGGGAGATAGTAGGACCGGACGTGTTGGGGGCAGCGATCTGGAACAGCATTACCACGACGACAAGGAGAACGGCCGAGAAGAACCACTCCCGTTGCCTTATGTAAGCCTGGATGTAGACGAACGTGTCCTTGTAGTGGTCGTTTAGGACCTGGAGCTTGATGTCGTCACTTGGCACACTTGACCTACTTAGTCTATGCCTCGTTGAGAGCCTTCAGTATGTTGGCCTGGGTGAAACTCATCGCCCACTTGGCCCCAGCGCCTAGTATCTCCTCAGGTGATTCGTAGGTCGCGTCTATCTTGACTGCAACCAGCTTATTGTTGTTATCCTTGCTCCGGGCGATCTCGAAGTTGAGCCAATTCCTGTAGCCGATTTCTTTGTAGTCCTTATGGCGCTTGTTAGCCTCTTTGCCAATAATCACGATGGTATACTTGGCGCTGTTGATCTTGCTTGTCAGGACGGCCTTGATCCGGGGAATACTGTTGCTTTGAATTTCGTTTGGGGTGACGTCGGCGAAAACGAAGTCGAAGTTGGGATTGGCGTCCCAGGCTTCCATCAAGTACTTGTAGCCGCGGTCATTCTCGAAGTCGAAACTAACACAGACCGGCTTCTTAGCCATGGCTCTCCCCTCCACTAAACATATTGCGCTCCGGGCAGTATTCTACAGCTTGCGCGGCTAGCAGGCAAATTAGCCAACCGTCAGCTGGGAAAGAAGTATTCCTAGTGCTGAGCGGTCCTCCAACCAACAACAAGCGCCGTCGGAGTATGAGAGGCCTTGTGGAGTAATTAGGAGTCTAATACACGTAGTCTGAGCATGACCTGCAATCTTAGCCTAGCTGTGCTCATCTAGAAGTTATGTTCTCCCAGTTGAAGGTTGACTCTCCAAGCACTTGCCATTCGGAACTGTGACCCGTCTTGGCTGACTTCTTGGTGAGCCATCCATGCTTCTTGAGATTCTTGAAAGAAGAGGGCCCGTTGGCATCACGCTCAACGGGCCCTTCTTGTCGCGGGTCGCCGGAATGGCAGCTACTTACCGGTCTCGATGGTCACCGAGGCAGTCATGTTCCAGCGCAGGCGCGGCTCGTTCTGGTCGGGCTTGATGGTGGCCGTGTAGATGATGTCGCCCTGCTTGGTCTGGCCCAGCTGCTTGATCTTGACCACCTGGCCGGTCAGCTTCAAGTCCGGGATGGCGTCGAAGCTCATCGTCGCTTTGTCGCCCACCTTGACGTTGTTGACCATCAGCTCGGTCAGGTCGGTAGTCTCGATTTGCCAGAGGGAGGTATCCGCCAGGTTGGCGACCGGGTTGCCCGGCACCACTTGCTCGCCGACGTTGATATTCAGGGAAGCCACGACCCCGGCGAAGGGCGCCTTGAGCTCGGTCTGGTTGAGGGCCACCTTGGCCTGGTCAACCGCGGACTGGGCCACGGCCACGTCGGCATCGGCGGCGGCGACCGTCTCGGGGCGAGCGCCAGCCTGCACCAACGCCAGCTGGGCCTGCGCCTGGCGCAACTGCGCCTCGGCGGCGGCTACGTCGGCGCCGGTAGCGCCGGCCTTGACCTTGTCGCGGGCGGCCTGGGCCTGCCGCAGGGCGGCTTCGGCGGAGGCAATGGCGGCCGCGGTCGGCTGGCTAAGGAGAGTATCCAGCTGCGACTTGGCGGCATGGTAGTTGTTGGTGGCCTGCTCGAGGGCCAACGACTGCGGCAGCATCGGGGCCTCGGCGTAGTTGGCGATCTTGTCGTAGTTGCCCTGGGCGTTCTTCAAGGCCGCCTCGGCGTTGGCCAGGTTGGCTTTGGCCGTGATGATCTGGCTCTCGTCGGGCCCTTCCTTGACCTTCTCGAGGCTGGCCTCGGCGGCGGTGACGGCCGACTCGGCGGCGGCGATTTCGTCCGGGCGGGCGCCCTGTTGCACGCGGTTCAACTGGGCTTGGGCAACGTCTACGCCAGCCTTGGCGGAGGCGATCTCCTGCTCGCGGGCGCCGGCCTTAGCCTGGTCGAGGCCCGCCTGGGCGCGCTTGAGGCTGGCCTGGGCCTGGGCCAAAGCGGCCGACTGGGGGGCGTTATCGAGCTGAAGGATGGTCTGGCCGGTCTGCACGGAGTCGCCCTCGGCCACGAGTATCTTAGCCACAATGCCGCTGCTGGCCAGGCCGAGGCCCGAGCCGCGGGCAGGCACGACCTTGCCGTCGGTGACGACCTCGTGGCTCGACTCCACCGCGGCCATGGGCGTGGCGGTCTTGGGCGCCTGGGCCGCCTGGCCGAGGGCGCCGGTGCTGTAGGCGTAGGCGCCCCCACCGATCACGATGACGGCGATGATACCGATAATCCATTTCCTCATCGAACCTTACCTCCCTGGGTGACCGGCCTACCGCTAGCCTTGGTGGTCCAGTCTTAGCATGACATTGGGGCAGCGCGTTTGCAAGGAGTTGCGGGAAGGCCCTGTGCCATCTCCCTTACAAACGAGCGGCCCGCGTCCAGAGGACGATCCAACTCTCCCCGCGGCCAGTGCGGGACCCGGGACTCTTGGCCAGCCCTCTCCCGCGGTTGGGTCGCCTACTCATAGGCCAGAACCTCGCGCACGCTGAGGCGAGAGGCGCCGCGGGCGGGCAGAACGCTGGCCAGCGCCGCCAGGATGATGACGGTCACCAGCCAGATGGCCACGCCGCCCCAGGAGTAGGCATAGGTCAGGGGCGCGTTGATGAACGACATCCCCACCGAGTAGCTGAGCGTCTGACTGATGGGCAGGGCCAAGAAGGCCCCGACGAACCAGCTGAGGACGCCGATCAGGATGCCCTCGACGATGAAGATCTGCCGCACCGAGCCGTCGGAGGCGCCGATGGCCCGCATCACGCCGATCTCGCGGGTGCGCTCCAGCACGTTGAGGCTCATCGTCCCGGCCAGCCCCAGCCCGCCGACGACGGCCATCAGCGCGGCCATCACCAGCAAGAAGACGATGATTATGTCGAATTGACCCTGGATCAGTTCGCGCTGCTCGGCCATCGATTGCGAGGAGACGACGCGCACGCCAAGCGATTTGAAGTGATCCTTGAGGGCATCGAGCGTGGCCGCGCGACCGGCCGGGTCGTGCCGCTCGGTCACCACCCAGAGGGCGGCGGCACGGCTGCCCGTGCGCATTTCCTGTTCGAAGTAGGGCCGGTTGGCGTAGGCCACGGCGCCGGTCATCACACTGCGGGCGATGCCTACCACCTTCCAGGTGGTTTCGCGGTCGCCGCCCTTGAGCACGATGTCGTCGCCGACCTGGACGTTAGGCTCCGTGTCCGTCACGGCCGTGTTAAGCACGACGGCGTTTTCGTCTTTCGGCAGCAGCCAGCGACCGGCGATCAGGTTGGGGTGGATCAGCTCGGTATCAGGGAGGACAGACAACATAAACAGCGTTTCCCCCTCGCTACCGTCGGCGCGCACCGGCCGCATAGAAGCTTCGTCTATCGTCTCGGCCCTGACCACGCCGGGGACCCGCTGGGCCTCGGCGACTAGGAAGTCGGCGCGGTAGTACTTGTTCAGGTTGATCGAGTAGTCGTAGGCGAAGTAGCTCAGCGCGTCGTCGAGGCTGACCACCGTCGACTCGCGCACGCTGAAGATGGCCATGAAGGTGGCCCCGCCTAGGGTAAGGGTGAGCAGGGTGAGCGCCAACCGACCCTTGCGGCGGAAGGTGTTGCGCAGGGAGAGGAGCAGCGGCCGAGAGAGACCGCGCACGCGCTCCAGCAGTCGGTCGATGAAGCCGCGACCGTAGCCGCCCTTGCCCACGTTGAAGGTGCTCATCGCCTCGCGGGCGCTGATGCGGGTGCCGCTGAACACTGGCCAGAGGGCGGCGAGCAGCGGCACTGCCAGGCCCACGGCCACCTCGAGTAGCAGGACCTGACGCGAGGGCCGGATGCTAACCACGTCGAAGCCCACCAGGCGAGCGATGAAACCGCCCATCCAACTGCCGCCCAGAGCGCCCAGGGGAATACCCACCAGCAGGGCCAGCAGGCCGTAGGTGAAGACCATGACCAAGTACATCGCCATGATCTGGCCGGCCCGACCGCCGACGGCCTTCATCACGCCGATCTGGCGAGTCTGCTGGGTGAGCAGGGCCGTGACCGTGTTGACGACCAGGAAGCCGCTCAGCAGTAGGGCGATCACACCCAGAGCGCCCAGGATGAGGATGAGGGCCTGCATCGTGCCGTCGATCGGGTGCTTGCCCGGGTCGCCGACGTAAGTGTAGTAGACCGTGCGGCCGCTCTTCTCGATCCTATCGCGCACCAGCTGGCTAACCTGCTGGATGTGCTGCTTGTCGAGGGCGTTCTCGGCCACGACGATGTCGAGTTGGTTGAAGTTGCGCGAAGCGCCCAGCCACTCCAGCGTGCCCAGGCTGACGTAGCCGTAGCCAGCGCCGACGAACATGGGCGGAGCGATGTAGAGGTCAGTCGCCGTGCCGATGATGCGTAGGGAGCGGGTTTTGTCTTCGCCCAGATCCAGGGTGAGTGTGTCGCCGATCTTGAGGCCGAGGTATTCCAGGGATTGCTTCTCCAGCATCACTTCGCGGTCATTGGGCGACCAGCGCCCGGCGTAGGGGAAGATCTTGTTGATGCGGATGTCGTCGAAGTTGCCGAAGGCGCTGAGCTGCACCGTCTTGCTGGTGCCGTTGGGCAGCCTGGCCCGCAGGCCCAGGTTGCGCCGGCCCTGCGCGTCCTTGACCTCCTTCATACTACGGATTGTCTGCTCCAGTTCGTCGTCGAAGGGGTCGGTGCTGATCTGGGCACTGGAGGGATTGATGGAGAGAAAAGCCTCGCGCATGTCTTGCGTCAAGATGAGTTGGGTGCCGCCGATCATGCCGATGGAGAAGACGCCGATGGCGATGGAGAGCACGACCAGGACAGTGCGCGTTTTGTTGCTCAGCAGGTCGCGGATGACTTTGCGCCAGCGCGGGCTAAGCATTGGCGGTCGCCAGGCGCAGGTTGCGGCGGCTGGACGGCATCTCGATATCCGGCGCCAGCTGACCCGCGACCACGGGGCGCGGGTCAGCCTCGCCGTTCAGAACCTGGCCCGCGATCTCGCCGTCGGCGATGATCAGCGTGCGGGTTACCCGTTTGGCCAGGTCGCGGTCGTGGGTGACCATTATCATCGTCTTGCCGGCGGCCACCAGGCGCTCGAACATCTGGAAGACAATGTCGGCCGTCTTGGAGTCGAGGTTGCCGGTGGGTTCGTCTATCTACTTCTGGGCTGACCTGCGCTATACTGTCGGCAAGGAGGCCGAGACGATGGCCAACACGGCTAGGGCCATGTGAGCCCGCGGCTGCCGCGCCTGACCGGCGCCGAGCTGCTGCGCGCCCTGGAGCGCGACGGCTGGCGTGAGAGGCGCCGGCGGGGCTCGCATGTGATCCTGGCCCACCCGACTAAGCGTGGACGCCCGGTGGTGCCCCTGCATGCCGGCCAGGTGGTAGCGGTGGGCACTCTCAGAACGATCCTCGACGCCGCCGGCCTAGACGGCGAGGCCCTGCGGCGGCTGCTGTAAGGGGGAAGAGCATGCGCCAATACACAGTGATCCTGGAGTGGGACGGCGAGGCGAGGGCCTACTCTGCCGTAGTGCCGGCCCTGCCCGGCTGTGCCTCGCAGGGGCCAACCGTGGCCGAGGCCCTGGCCAACGTGCGAGAGGCTATAGAGCTTTGCCTTGACGTGCTGCGGGAAGAGGGCGAGCCGATACCCGATGACGTGCAGGTGCAGACGGCAAAAGTGGACGTGGCGGCATAATCGTTAGTAGCGTGCTGAAGCAGGACGGCATGACGCCGAGGAACTGAAGCGACTGCTATGACGAGGCATCTACGCTATACCATCATCCTGCACCCCGACCCGGAGGGCGGCTACGCGGTAGAGGTGCCCGCCCTCCCGGGCTGCCATACCCAGGGCGAGACCATCGCGGAAGCGATAGCAGCGGTCAAGGACGCGATCCGTCCCTGTGTCGAGGACCTGATAGACTCCGGGGAGCCGGTGCCCGTGGAAACCGAGCCTGCCCAGGCGATTGTAATCGACGTGGAAACAGCCGCCTAGGCGATGGTGAGGCGCCGTTACACGATCGTTTTGAGAGCCGAACTGGCGAACGGCAGCCACACCGTCACGGTACCGGCGCTGCCGGGGATCGTCACCCAGGGACGCGACCTGGAAGATGCTATCGCGATGGCCAAGGACGCCATTCGCTGCCACATCGAAGGTCTGCTTCAGGATGGACTGCCCGTGCCCGAGGAAGGCGAGCGGCCCCAGGTCGTCACCATCGACGTGGACGCGGCGGCTTAACGGCCGGGCAGCAATCAGACTGGGCGATCGAGGTGCCCCCTGAGGGGCGTCTCGGTCGCCAACGTGGTCGCGAGCTCGGCCGACTGGGACGAATGGCCGGATGGTACGGGCCCTGCTGTGCTTGAGCTAGAAGCAGCTGGAGGTGCCGCGATGGCGAGGCGGGTCGAACTGGCAGGCGGGGGGCTGGCGGCGGTCATCGGCTTGGCGGTCGGGATCTTGATACTGGCCCTGGGCGGCGCCGGCTGGGCTTTCGCCCTGGCCGCGCTCAGCGGGCTCGGGGCGGGAGTAGGCGCCTACCGGCACGCCTCTGGTGGCGGCGCGAACTGGCTGGCGCTGCTCTGGGCCTCCGCGGCGGGGCTAACCGTGTTGACGATACTGGCCATCTTCAGCGTCGGTATTCTACTGGTGCCCGGCGCCGTCGCCGCCCTGGTCGCGGCCGTGGTTGGCAGCTCTCGTTCGGTCTCAGGCCCCGCCGCAAATCCGTGACTTTGCTCCACGCGCCAGACGGCAAGCCGGTAGATCGAGCAGGCGCTGCTCTCTTAGCCGCGATGAACCCCGCCCGCGGTCTTGACAAACGCTTGCCCGCGGGCCATAGTTGAGTGCATCCGTTTGTTGGACCCGGAGCCGTCGGCGACGCGCCGATGGGCGGCGAAATGGAGAGCCAGACAAAGCTGAGGCCTGGCCATTCAACAGACTGGAGGGAAGAAATCTATGGCAGACAAGGCCGTAAGACTGATCAAGCGCAGACAGTTCCTAGGAGCGTCCCTGGTGGCGGGAGTTGGGCTGTTGCAGGCGTGTGCCCCATCGGCTACTCCACCGACCACCACCCCGGCACCCGCAACGGCCAAGCCTGCCTCGCAGGCAACCGCGGCGCCGGCAGCCCCGGCACCGGTCGCCACGACGCCGCCTACCAAGGCCCCCGCGGCCGCAACGCAAGCGGCGGGTCCGAAGCGCGGGGGGACATTCACCCTGGCCACCGTCGCCGCCATTACGGAGTTCAACGTTTACCACCCGGTTACTGGCCAGGCGCCACTAGACCATGCCCTCCACAACAGTCTCGTGCACTACGATGCGCGTCTGCAGCTGCAGCCAGAACTGGCGGAGAAATGGGACATCTCGGCCGACGGCAAGACGGTCACCCTGAAGCTGCGTGAGGGGGTGAAGTTCCACTCGGGGCGTGAGTTCACCTCCGACGACGTCAAGGCCTCGGTGGAGTTCGCGTCCACAGATCTCCAGTCCACGATGATCTCGATGTACAAGCTAATCAAGCAGGTAGAGACGCCGAGTAAGTACGTGGCTGTCTTCAAGTTCGACGCCCTGTACGCCGGCCTCTACGACTTGCTGGACATGCTGTGGGTTATCGATAAAGACACCATCGCCGATCGGGCGAAGTCGGTTGTCGGCACCGGACCGTTCAAATTGGACAAGTATCTCCCCAACGACCGGATCGAAATGGTGGCCTTCAAGGATTACTGGGAAAAGGGGAAGCCATACGTCGACAGGTACGTCTGCCGGGTCATCCCAGATGCCGCCGCCCTGACCATCAACCTAGAGTCAGGCGCCGTGGACTGCATCTCCGGTACAAGCTACGTGGACGCGGTGAGGTTGCGGGGGGCCGGCGGCAAGTACGTGGTGGACATGGGCCCGCCAGGTGCCAGCATTTACGACATCGGCATCAACGTCACTATCCCGCCCTTTGACGACAAGCGGGTGCGCCAGGCCGTGGCCTGGAGCGTGGATAGGGCGCGCTTCTGCAGGACGACGCTGCAAGGGCTGTCAGAGCCAACTTGCCTAATGTGGCCCAAGCACTCCTGGGCCTACTTCCCTGACTTGCAGGGCAAGATCGGTTACGACCTGGACAAGGCCAAGGCTCTGCTGGCCGCGGCGAAAGTGGGCGAATTCGAGACCGAGCTCCTCACCTCGACCAAACGCGCCTTCGGCTACGGCGATCTGGCGCAGCTGCTGCAGGCCGACCTAAAGAAGATCGGCATCAACGCCAAACTGGCCGACGTCGATGTGGCAGTCTACAACACGCGCACCCTAACCAAGTTCGACGAGATCATTATGGCCCACACTTACGGTCGCGCCAACCGCGACCCGGGCACGCTGGTCACCGGCGCCAAGGCTTGGACCAACTTGAAGGAGGGCAACTGGACTCACTGGGACAACGCCGAGTGGGACAGGCTGCGGACGGAGCTGAACGGCACCCTGGACCAAGAGAAGCGCAAAGTCACAGCGCGCAAGCTGCAGGAGATGGCGCTGGACGAGTGCTTCACGATACCCGTGGCGACCCAGCCACAGGTCTCGGTCTACGCCAGCTACGTCAAGGGTTTCACGTATACGATGATGAACGAGCCTTTCGTGGGCGACGTCTGGCTCGACAAGTAGGCGGCAATCTGGCCTAGGTGCGGCGCTTGTCCGCACCCAGGCACTCTGACCGCAAGTCCAGCGCCGCCGACCGGCATCGCTCCGCGGCCTGGTCACCGCGTCCTTCCTGAACGGTGATAGCGCCGACCCTGCCGACGTCCGGCGGTGAATCCGTATTCGCGCTGACCACCAGCAGAGGCGCCGTCCCACGAGGCACAGAGCAGTGGTGGATCGCCCCGGAACAAGCACCCTCTTCACTACTAGCTTGAGCCAGTATAACGAACGCGAGGGCAGGCGCACCCCCTGGCCCGGGGATTGCGTACTGCCCAGGAGCAGGCTCGCGCCGCGGGCCGGTCGGCCGTTGCCGGGCTGGCATTCGTGCATAATCCCGTAGGGGCGGGCGTCTCTGCCCGCCCGCCAGCCATGTCCCCGAAGCGTAGCGAAGGGGGCGGCCGCGGCCGCCGTAGCGGCGTAGTTGCCAGCTCGGCGTGGGGATTAGACGGGCGGGCGGGTACGGAGCCCCGCCCCTACCGCCATACCTGCCAGTTATGCACGGATGTCAAGTGCCGGGGCGTGGACTTCTCTCGCGCGGACGACTACAATGGAACGTGATCCTAGTTTACTAACCACAGGGGCGAAAATGGGCACTCTTGCTTTTATCGTGATCGACATCAACCCGATCCTGGCGCAGATCGGGCCTGTGGCGCTGCGCTGGTACGGCTTGATGTACGTAGTGGGCATCGCCGTGGGGTTGCGCATCGCCTACCCCTACGCGCTCAAGCGCGGCATCACCGACGACGACTTCTGGGCCATCGTCTGGCCGGCGGTCTTCGCCGGGCTGGTGGGCGCGCGCCTGTACTACGTGTTGCAGCAGCCTCTGGGGCCATTCCTGGCCGAGCCCTGGCGCATTCTGGCCACCTGGGAGGGCGGCATGGCCTTCTACGGCGCCATCTTCGGGGTGGCGGTCACGCTCGTGGTGGTGGCGCGGCAGCGGGGCTTTGACCTCTGGGCGATGTTGGACGCGGCGGCGCTGTTCGGCGTGATCGGCCAGGCCTTCGGCAGGGTGGGCAACATTATTAATGGCGACATCGTCGGCGCGCCGACGACGCTGCCCTGGGGCTTCGTCTACATTCACCCCAACTCGTTCGTCCCCGACCACACCATCGCCTACCAGCCGGCCGCGGTCTACGAGCTGCTGTTCAACCTGGCCTTCTTCGCGGTATTGTATCGGCTGCGCTTCCGCATGCCCCGGTCGGGGCTGCTGTTCGCGGTCTATCTGATCGGCTACTCCCTGGGGCAGTTCGGGATCTTCTTCTTGCGCACGGAGCCGCTGGTGGCCTTCGGCCTGAAGCAGGCGCAGGTAACGGCCCTGGTGGTGCTGGTGGCGGCGCTGGCGCTGACGGCTTGGCTGGCCAGCCGGCGCGGGCAGGCGACGACGGCGGCTTAGCGGGGAGCGGTACAAAAACGAGGAGTCGGCCTTAGGCCTCTGCGTCACCAATGGGGCGAAGACCAGGCCGTCTGGCGATCTCGTAGGGACGGGCCATCCGCCGCTACGCTGTGGAATGGTGTGGCCCGTCCGTCCGGGGCGGAAGCGGCGTCCGATGCTACGCTCTGGACATTTGGACTGCGCAGGCAAGCCTGCGCTTGGGAAAGCCGCGGCAAGTCGCCGCACTCCATATCGGACGTGCCGGCCTGCGCGCAGGCCCTTCCGGTACGTTAGGCCTACGAGTTCCTCCCCATCCGCTATACTTCTGCTGCGAGTCAATGCGCGTCCAGGCGCGGCCAGGGGTGGAGGCACTAGTGGGAGAGGCCCAGCACGAGTCAGGAGAGGGCAGCCCCCGGGACTACGAGCACCGTTTCGCCTGCGCCACCGACGCTGGCCTAGGGCGGGAGACCCTGCAGTACCTGCTCTGCAACACGCCCACCTTTGTGCAGGTGGTGGAGCTGGTGACGAGCCGGGGGCCGCTGGCCTCGAGCAAGGCGGCAAGGATCGTGGCCCTGGCGCACGACCTGGCCGACTGCGGCGCGGCCCACGCCTTCAGCATCACCGATAACGTGGGCGGCTACCCCAAGATCGCCCCCGAGGCGCTGGGCGTGCGCCTGCGCGAAGCCGGGCGGCAGGTAATCGTCCACCTCTCCTGCAAGGACCTCAACCGCAACGCCCTAGAGAGCCGCGCCTGGACCCTGGTGAGCATGGGCTTCGAGAACGTCCTGGCCATCTCCGGCGACTACCCGGTGGCGGGCTATCGCGGGCGGGCGGCGCCGGTGTTCGACGTGGACTCGGTGGCGCTGCTGGAGATGCTGGGCGAGCTGGGCAGGGAGCTGCTGGCGCCGCCGGCCAAGGGCAAGGCGCCGGTGCTGCCGGAGGCGCACCTTTTCCCGGGCGCGGCGGTCTCGCCCTTCAAGTACCGCGAGGACGAACTGCTGCCGCAGTATTTGAAGCTGGGCGCCAAGGTTAACGCCGGGGCGGGCTTCTTCATCACCCAGACCGGCTACGACGCTCGCAAGTGGCACGAACTGCTGGTCTACGTGGCGCGGCGGGGCTGGCAGGCACCGGTTCTGGCCAGCGTCTACGTGCTCACGCCGGGGGTGACGCGCCACTTCGCCAAGGGGCTGGTGCCGGGAATCAGCATCAGCGCCGCGCTGCTGGCAGAGGCGGAGAAGCAGGGCGCCTCGCCGGACAAGGGCAAGCGCTTCTTCCACGAGCTGGCGGCGAAGCAGATCGCCATCGCCCGCGGGCTCGGCTTCCGGGGCGCCTATCTGAGCGGCACGCTCAAGGCCGAAGAGTACTGCGACATTTTCGCCACCGCCGACTCCTACGCCCCCGAGGACTGGCGCGTCTTCGCCCGCGAGCTGCAGTACGCCCAGGGCGGCGGCTTCTACCTCTTCGAGCCGGACCCGGTCACCGGCCTCAACGCGCCGGACCTCAATCGTGCTTACGCCGAATCGCTGACCAGGGCGGCGCGGCAGCGGGCGCAGGGCAAGGTCGAGCCGATCTACCGCTTCAACCGGGCGGTGCACGATAGCTATTTCGACGATGATGCCTGGGGCTTCGGACTGGGCCGGAGCCTGTACGGCCGAGCCGACGGCCACGGCAAGACGATGGCCGTGCTGCACGCGCTCGAGCAGGCGGCGAAGATCCCGCTCTTCGACTGCCGGGACTGCGGCGACTGCTCGCTACCGGAGATCGCTTACCTCTGCCCGGAGTCGCAGTGCGCCAAGAACCAGCGCAACGGTCCTTGCGGCGGCTCGCACGACGGCACCTGCGAGGTGGGCAGCAAGCAGTGCATCTGGGTCCGGGCCTACAGCCGGCTCAAGCCGTACGGGGAGGAGGGGAGGATGCTGGAGCGGCCGACGACGGTGAAGAACGGCGACCTGCAGGGCACCTCGTCCTGGGCCAACCGCTTCCTAGGGCGCGACCACGCGGGGAAGGGCGCGAGTTCCTAGTCTCCGGCCGCTTGCCGACTGAAGGTCACCTCGGCGAATTCGCGGCTGAACGTGCTGCTACAATGCAGACCGTAGCGCCGGGCCAGCTGCTGGGCAAGAAGCTGGATCGAGCCCCAAGTGGCAGGGTTGCCGTCCAGTGGCGCCCGCACGCTGAGCACCGGAATCGCGCCCTCGGGGGTCCGGCCCAGCACCTCGCAGACCTGGCGTAGCAGCCGGGGCCAATCGGTCGGGTGCGGCGGCGCGTGCGGCGACGGCGCCTCTGGCAAAGTCGCTGACATCGCGAATCCTCCCCCCAACTGCGCTCGGCCCCGCGGCAGGCCGGCCTGCCCCGACAGATACGCCGGTCCTGCCCAGGTTGCCTTCCCTAGCCAGAAATCGTAGGCCCCTCCGGGTCAACACCGTATCAACGCGGCCCGGCCGGCAGGTCAACAAATGCTCAACGTTTTGCCGGTCAGCCTGTTCGTAGTGAGCGCTCACCTGCCCTAGCGGCTAGGGGGTTAGCGCTTCGTCTCACCCCCACACGGGAACCAGAAAGCGCTAAAGCGCTCACTACGAACACGAGGAGCGTTCGCCGCAAACGCCGGGGGCCGCTGGTTCGAATACGTGCCGGCTGACGCCTCGGCCTCCAGTAGTCCCCAATCATATTGGCAAGGCGATCAGTCTGCCGGTTTCTCACCGGCCCCTTCTCGGCGGCCCTCGCCGGGCACGCGGTAGGGCACGTCGATGACGACGGTGTTGGGCCGGAAGAAGAGGTGAAACTTCAGACGGGCGGCCGTCTGGTTGTGCAGAACGTACTCCCAGAAGTGCCGCGGCACGAATTCCGGCAGGACCACGGTGAGCGGCCGGCGGCGCTGCTTGTCCAGGGCGTCGATGTAGCCGAGCAATGGCGGAATAAGGGAGCGATAGGGCGAATCGACGATCGCCAGCGGCACGCCACCACCCCACTGCGCCCAGCCCTGGTTCATCTGCTCCGCTTCCTGCTGGTCGTCGGCAATATGCACCGCCGAAACGTCGGGTGAAATCGAGCGGGCAAAGGCCAGGGCCTGCAAAGCGGCGCGGTCGAGACGGCTTATGGGCACCAGCACGCGCGGGGGCTGGGGCCGCGGCAGCGGCGCCTCCGGGAGTTCAGCCGGCAGTTCGAGGCTGAGGGCCCTTTCCATATGCACGTAGTGGCGTTGGATACCCAGCATGATCAAGATGAGCACGGGGATGATGAGTAGAACCATCCAGGCGCCGAGAGCGAATTTGGCCACCGCCACCACCAGGGTGACTATCCCCGTCGCGACGGCGCCCAAGCCGTTGAAGAGCAGCCGGCGCCGCCAGCCCAGCTCCTGGCCGCGCCGGCGGTACCAGTGTAGAACCATCCCCGTCTGGCTGAGCGTGAAGGCGAGGAAGACGCCGACGGTGTACAGAGGGATCAGGTTCGTGACGCTGCCCCCGAAAGCGACGATGAGCAGCGCCGCCACGAAGGAGAGTACGAAGATGCCGCTGCTGAAGGCCAGGCGGTCGCCACGGTGCTGGAACTGCTGCGGCAGATAGCGGTCTTTGGCGAGAATGCTCGCCAGGCGGGGGAAGTCGGCAAAGGCGGTGTTCGCCGCCAGCACCAACAGCAGCGCCGTGGACAGCTGGATAAGGTAGTGATAGGGGCTGCCGTCGCCGACGAGCGTGGCGGCGAGCTGGCTGACCACGGTCTGCTGCTCCGAGGGATCCGGTAGAATGCCCAACTGGGCGCTGAAGAAGCTCATAGCCAAGAAGATAGTGCCAAAGAACGAGCCCATAAGAACGAGGACGGTTCTGGCGTGCCGGGATTCGGGGGGCTGGAAGGCGGGCACGCCGTTGGACACCGCTTCGGTGCCCGTGAGGGCGACCGAGCCCGAGGCGAACGCCCGCAGCAAGAGCAGCAGACCCAGCGCTTCCCCGCCCTGCACGGCATGCCATTCGGGCGGCGCCTGGTAGTGCGGCAGGTTGCCGGTGGCGAACAGGAAGAAACCGTAGGCCAACAGGCCGAAGATCGCCAGCAGGTAGACGTAGGTGGGAGCGGCGAAAATGGTGGCGCTCTCCCGGATGCCGCGCAAATTGCCCAGGCAGAGTATGACGACGAAGAACACGCCGATGGCCACGCGCTGCTCGAACAGGCCGGGGAAGATGGAGGTAAGCGCCGCTACGCCCGCCGCGATCGAAACCGAGACGGTCAGGATGTAGTCCGTCAGCAGCGCCGCGGCCGCGGTAAGCCCGGGCAGCGGCCCCAGGTTGTCGCTGGCGACGATGTAGGACCCCCCGCCGTTCGGGTAGGCGCGAATGGTCTGCTGGTAGCTGGTGACGACCGTCGCCAGGACGGCGACGATCAGCAGAGTAATCGGCATCGTGAGGGCGAGCGCGCCGGTGCCGGCCAGCGCCAGCACGCGCATGATCTCTTCCGTGGCATAGGCCGAGGAGGAGATGTTGTCCGAGGCGAAAACGGCCAGGCCCTTGCCCACGCCAATGCGCTCGTGGAGCTCCCGTTCCGTGGCAATGCGGGCGCCGATGAGGAGGCCGCGCAGCCCTTCGAATACCTGTCCTGCCGGACCTCGTGGCCGCAGGACGCGTTCGGTGGCCACCAGGCGGCCCGGGCCGCGGCGCTCGAACCCCCCGGCGGAAGATCGGGTAACCCGCACATAGCGAGTGCCAGGCAGGCGACCGCGCATGGGACGCATTTCGCGCACGTCCAGAGGCGCCTCCGTACCTATATGTCGCGGCTCCTGCCGTTGGCCGACTGGGTCATCCAGCCGGGGGGACTGCCCGCCCGGCTCTGCGCCCGGCAGCGGGCGCTCGTTCTCTACCGCGCTTGCCATTTCTCGTCGCTTCCACCAGAGAGGTAGATTTGGGTTTGCACCAACAACTTGAGCCTAGCTCGGAAGACGTCAATAGCGGGTCAACGGAAGGCGGCCGCAGCTCAAGAAGGGCTCAACAATGGGGGATTCTTCGGGGCCGAGACGCAGCCCCGGCGCTGGGGGCGCGGGCGGGTTATCCCGACGGCTGAACTAGTCTTCTGCGGCGAGTAGACGATAGCCAACGCCGGGTTCGGTGACGATGTAGCGCGGGTTCTGGGGATCGGCCTCGAGCTTCTTGCGCAAGCGGGCAACGTAGACGTGCAGATAATGGCCCTCGTCGCCGTAGCTCGGGCCCCAAACCTGCCGCAGCAACATCTGGTCGGTGAGCAGCTTGTTGGGATGGGCCGCGAGCACCTTCAGCAGCTCGTACTCGGTGGGCGAAAGGTGAATCTCCGTCCCGCGTACGAAGACCCGCCGCCGCTCCAGGTCGACGACCAGGTCGCCGGTCTGGAAGACGGCGGCGCTGCCGCTGGCGGGCTTGGCGGCATGGCGCAGGGCGACGCGGACGCGGGCCAGCAGCTCCTCCACGCCGAACGGTTTGGTCAGGTAGTCGTCGGCGCCCAGGTCGAGCGCCGCGACCTTGTCGCGCTCCGCGCCGCGCACCGAGAGCACGACAATGGGTGTGCTCCCCCGGTCGCGCAGAGCGCGGATCACGTCCAGGCCGTCCATGTCCGGCAAGCCAAGGTCCAGAATGATGACGTCCGGATGGTAGGCCGTTTGCACCTCCAGGGCTTCGCGGCCGGTCTCGGCCGATTCGACCCGGAAGCCGTAACCGCCGAGTATCGTGCGGACGGCACGCTGGATCGCCGGCTCGTCGTCCACAACTAGAACGCGCGCCCCCGTCGTCTGGCTCACGAGTCCACCCCTTCCGGCCGCGCCGCGGCCGCGTCGAATTCGTCTATGGGCAGCGTGAAGGCGAAGCGCGCGCCGCCCGCGGGCCTGTTCTCGGCCCAAATCCGGCCGCCGTGTGCCTCCACCAGACCCTTGGCCACGGCCAGGCCCAGACCCGTGCCTAGTGGGCGCGTGCCTCTACTGTCGCCCCGGAAGAACGGCAGGAACAGCCGCGACAGAGCCTCGCGGCTGATGCCCGGGCCCTGATCCACCACCGCGATTTCGACCCCGTCGCCGACTCGTCTGACATTTATGTCAATATCGCTGCTTGGCGGCGCGTACTTCGTGGCGTTCTCGATCAGGTTCGACAGAACCTGATCGATCTCTACGTAGTCTAGCAGGACCGGGGGCAGGTCGTCGGGCACGTTGGTATGGACCGAGTGTCGGGCGGTGAGCGGCCGCAGCCGGCCCACGACGTCGTTCACCAGGGCGCCGACGTCGTGCCAGGCCTTTTCCGGATGCAGGCTGCCCGCCTGCACCCGCGAGAGGTCGAGAAGATTGCCGACGATGCGGTTGAGCCGCTGGGCCTGTTCTTCGATGGCCGCCACGAACTCCAGCCGCTCGGCTTCGCTCCAGGCGACATCGCGCTGGCGCAGGCTGCCGGCGGAGGCGATGATGGAGGCCAGCGGCGTGCGCAGATCGTGCGACACGGCGTTGAGCATGGCCTGGCGCAGCTCGTCGGTGCGGCGCAGGGCCTCGGCCTCCACGGATTCCCGACGCAGGCGGGCCCGCTCGACCGCCAGGCCCAGCTGCACGGCCAGGGTGGAGAGAAGGCGGTCGTCGGCCGGGCCGAAGCGGGGCGCCCCGGCGGGACGAACCAGCACCAACTCACCCACGCCGCGCTCGCCCACCTTCACCGGCACGATGTGCAGACGAGCGATCTGGCCGATCTTGGTCGCTCCCGGCGGTCCCGGCGGCACGATACGCACCCAGCGGCCCGGGCTCGCCCGGCGCTCCGCCGTGGGCGCGGGGCCCTCGCCCAGCAAGCGGGCAGGGGCCGTGCCTGAGCTGGGGCAGAGCCGAAGCGCGCTGTCCTCGCCGGCCTTCGCTCTGGCGACGAAGCCGTCGTAGGCGACGGCGATGGCCACCGCCGAGAGGGCCAGTTCGCGGCGGAGGAGCTCCGCCACCGCTAGCAGAGCACGGTCGGTGTCCGGGTCGCCCATCAGGCGCACGATGTCATAGAGGACCACCGCCTCGCGCTGGCGCTGCTCGGCCTCCCGGGCGCGCTGCCGCTGGCCGGCAGCCAGCTGGCCGGTGATGGCGGCGGTGAGTAGAAAGAGAAGCAGCGCCAGCCACTCCGCTGGGTTGGCGATGGTGAAGGTGTGCAGAGGGCCGATGAAGAACCAATCGAAGGTGAGCAGCGAGGCGACCGAGAGAAGGAAAGCCGGACCGCGACCGAAGACGACGGCGACGGGGAGCACGCCGAGGAGGTAGAGCATTATCAGGCTGGCACCGGGGACGAAGGGGAGCAGCAGATTGATGGCCAGGCTGATGAGCCCCACCAACGCCAAAGCCAAGGCGTAGCCAGTTCCGGGCCAGCGCGGCACGCTGGAACCGACTCTGCCTAACGCGGAGAATCGGCCTTGCCAGCCATCCATTTCAAACCTTCCGCCCGCTCGCCGATCAGGCGACGAAGGCCGGGCGAGAATCATTATAGGCACGTCCCCAGCGGAGGAACAAGTGAGCCGACCGCCCCTGCTCGACAGACACGGGGAGGCCGCGCGCCCGGTTCGGGGACGGGGCTAGTACTACAACCGTAGTTGGATTATGATGTGTCGTAGTAATCTGCCTGCAACCCCGTGGCACGTTGGTGCCGCCGGCAGTGACCACGGCGGGCCTGCCAGCGCTTGTGGCGGCGCCAGTGTGACCACGCCAGACGCAAGGCGGCTGAGTGGGGTGGCAGCGGTAGCGCCACCGCCAACAGCCGTCGCACTTCCGGCACTGTCACGCTGGCTAGCTCGGCAGCAGGTGCCCCCCTTTTACCTCCGCCGTGCTCCGGATGGAGGCAAGCCAAGCGTGCGCCAGCATCGACAGCGTGATGTGGCGATGCCAGCTGCTCCAATGGCGCACTTCGTAGTGGTCCAAGCCAGTTTCGCCCTTGGCTTCCTCGATGCACTGCTCCACCGTGTAGCGTGTCGCCGCAACGCCCGCCACCTCCGGCAGCGTGGTCTCCCACGGGGCCAGCACCAGGTAGTAAGCCAGGTCGGTCGGATCGCTGACCGAACGCCGGGCCAGCAGCCAGACTTGCGGTCCCGGCAGTTGCTGTCGGCTCTCGATGACCCGCGCCCGTCCCCAGTCGTAGACGCGGGGGCCCTTCTCGCCCTCGGCCACACTGAAGCGCTGCCACTGGTCGGCCGACCAACCGGCCACGACGGTGGCCACGCTCGTGGCAGCCAGCGCCTCGGGGGCCAGGTGGACCTTGAGGCGCGGACGCCCTCCGGTGGCGCGCCTGGGCTCCTCGACGGGCGGGCGTTCCCTCCAGACGGGCGTGGTCGACGACACGGCCAGGACGTAGCCGCACCCCTGCCGCTCGACGGCCTCCCGCAGCCGCGGATCGTCACCATAGACCTCGTCCCCACTGACCCAGCGCAAGGGCACGCCCCGCGCCCAGGCGTGCTCCAGCATGGCGATGCCTTGCTGGGGCTTGGTCTGAAAGACCACCGCCCGCGGCACCTGGGCGTTCGTCCGCCGGGCTGCGTCGTCGCACCAGCCTTCGGGCAGGTACAAGCGCCGGTCGAGGAAGACATGCCCGGTGGGCGTGCTGTAGGTCAGGAAGACGCCGATCTGGCAGTTCTCGATCTTACCGGCCGTGCCGCTGTACTGCCGCTGGACGCCAACGGAGTGGCTGCCCTTCTTGAGAAACCCCGTCTCGTCCAGGACGCCGATGCCGTCCGGATGCCCGAAGGCCTCGACCACGAAGGCCTGCAGGATGTCGCGGGCGGCGTCGGCATCCCAGTCCACCCGATAGAGCAAGCGCTGCATGCGATCCGGCGTGGCGTCGCCCACTGCTTCGGCTACCTGCCAGCCATTCTTACGTTCCACAGGCGCAAGCAAACCACGCAGATACTTGACGGCTTGCTCGCGCGACTCGCTGCGGCTAAACAGATGAGCGAAGCGGGCGTGAAAGGCCTCGAAAGAGTCACGCCAGCGGTCCAAGTCTTCCAGCTGCATCAGGCGATGTCCACCATACCCGTTTCGCTCATCTTGCCAGAAACCAAAGCCAGTTTTCAACTACGGTTGTAGTACTAG
>JAMCYS010000037.1 GCA_023473795.1 Chloroflexota bacterium
TCAAACGGCGCGCGTTCGCGCATCGTCCGCAAATGGCCAGCCATGGCAGCTCTCGCTCGCCGTGCGTCACGAGCCTGGATCGCCTCACAGATGGCCTCATGCTCTGGCAACGACGTGGGATCGAAGCTCCGTCTGGTCCACAAGCGCACCATGTGCTGCAGGGAATCGAAAACCCGCCCCAGCACGTGGTTGTGAGCGGCCTGGGCTATCGCCAGGTGGAACTCGACGTTGGCACGTGTGTAGGCCTCCACATCCCTTAGACTGTGCCTCATCACCTCCACACTACGGCAAATGGCCGCCAGTTCGTCGTTCGTGCCGCGCTCCGCGGCGAAGGCCGCCAGCTCCGGCTCCACGACCTGCCGGGCTTCCACCACCTCCCCGGCATCGGCTTCGCTGAGCAAGAGACCCCACGGCAAGCCGCGCGTGAGGTCCGTTGGTTCCCCCCGGCCGACAAATAGGCCGCTACCCGGGCGCACCTCGACCAAGCCAATGGCGGCCAGGGACTTGATGGCTTCACGCATCGAGGAACGGCCGACCGCGAACTTGGTTTGCAGCGCGCGTTCCGAGGGAAGACGGTCGCCAGGTTTGAGCCCGGTCTCGACGATGAGGGCGACAAGACGCTTGATGATCGCGTCGCCGAGCACGTTGCGCGCGATAGGCGAGAGCAAAGCCGACTCTGCCATCAGCAACACCCCGCAATTCCGATCAGATAGCAGCTGGTCTGATCAGTTGCCGCATTCTAGCCCTCCCTCCGGGCTTTGTCAAGAGCTAGTTGCGCCAAGTCTCTACCTGACAGCAGAAGAAGGGTTCCCCCTTCTACAAGTGGCAGGGGGAACCCTTCTTGCCAACGACCTGCGCTGCCGACGGCGTTAGTACGCCTGCCGCAGCATCTCTAGCAGCGAAGCCGGATCCATCTTGCGCCGGTTGTTGGCCACCTGATGGCTCTCCATGGTAAGCTCGGCAACCTGGGCCAGCTTCTCCTCTGCCACCCCGATCTCGCGCAGTCGCTGCGGCAGACCGATTTCCTTGGTCAGGTTGCGAACGAACACCACGGCCGCCGCCGCGGCCTGCCTTTGCGACATGCCGGCGGTATTCACGCCCAGGGCCACGGCCACGTCGGCCAGACGCGCCTCGGCCGCCGCCTGGTTGTACTCCATGACGGGGGCCAGCATCATGCCGATGATGAGACCGTGCGGCTGGTGGAAAAGGGAGCACAACGGCATGGCCACCGCGTGATCGGCGCCCAGCCCACAGTTGGAGGCGCCGACAATCGCGGTTGTCGCCGCCAGCAGCATCTCCTCGCGCGCCGCCAGGTCGTCGCCGTTCGCCATCACTCTGGGGAGGCTTCGGGCGACTTTGCTGATGGCATCGAGGACGAGAATATCGGACATCGGGTTGGCGTTGACCGAGAGGTAGCACTCGATGGCGTGCCCGAGAGCGTCCATACCGGCCGTGGCTGTTACCTTGCCCGGGGCGCCCATCGTCACCAGCGGATCGTTTAGCGCCAGCGTTGGGCAGTTCTTGGGACTGGAAACCGCGAACTTGGTGCCGCGGGCGTTGTCCGAGAACACGGCGCCGTTGGAAACCTGGCTGCCGGTGCCGGCCGTAGTGGAAATGGCAATCAGCGGCGCGGCCAGTGGCCCGGGGATCTTATCGCCCGGTGAATAGTCGCGCAGCTTCCCACCATACTGGCTGAGCAGGCGCAAACCCTTGGCGACGTCTATCGAGCTGCCGCCGCCCAGGGCAACGTAGCCGTCGTAGCCTGCGGCCTTGACCTCGGCCACGTTGTCCTCGACGTTCTCGATAGACGGATCCGGCTCCACCTTGGCGAAGACATCGTAAGCCACGCCTGCCTTCTCCAGCGAGTCGGTGACCGTCTTCAGGTGCGGCGTCTTAGCGATGCCGGGGTCGGTGACGACCAGGACCTTGCTGGCGCCCAGCGCCTTGGCCCTAGCGCCCACTTGCCCCGCCATGCCCGCGCCGGCTTCCACCGGCGTGGGGAAACGGAAGATGTAGTTCTTGCTCACGAGTTCCTTGTCTCCTTGGTCTTCTTACCAAGCCCCTATTTGTCGAGCCAGGTTGACTCGAACATTGGGTACGAATCGAGATTGCTCTGGAAGCCCTTGCTGTACTTGTACTCCACTGAGGGTCTGGGTTGCGGCGCCACTGTCAGCGTGAAGCACTCGTCGATGATCAGCTGGTTGATCTGCTTGTAGATAGGCTTGGCCTTCTCTTGGTCCATCGTGCTGGAGGCCTGCTTGGTCAGACTGGTGAACTGGTCCGACTTGAACTGGGCCGAGTTCTTGTCGGGTCGCCAGACCACCGCCTGTTCGAACATGCTGGCCGGGACTTTGTTGTTGCGGCCGAAGGTGTGCGTGGCCATCTGGAAGTTGCCGTCGATGAACTTGGGTCGCCAAGCGGCCTCGTCCTGGATGTCGAGGGTAACCCGAATGCCGGCGTCCTTCAAATCGGACTGCAGCTGCTCCGCCAGCTCGGTATAGCCCGGGCGAGAGCGGGTCGCCAACATCTTGACGTCAAAACCGTTCTCGTAACCGGCGTCCTTCAGCAGCTGCTTGGCCTTGGCCACATCGCGCTTATTGTACGTTTGGTTCAGATCAGCGTCGTAAGCGGGCGAGTAGGGTGGCCAGGGCAGGCTCCAGGGCTGGACCAGGCCTTGGTTATAGGTGTCGCAGAAGCGCTGACGATCGATCGCCCAGCTGACGGCCTGGCGCACTCGCTTGTCGTCAAAGGGCTTTATCGTGGTGTTCATGATGACGTCGAACACCAGACCCAACTTGTCTCTGGTCAGCTGGTACTTGGCATCGGCCGCGAGCCGCTTGGCCTCCAAAGGGGAGACCGGGCTGGCCATGTCAATACTGCCGGTTTCCAACGCTATTACCATTGCCTGCGGGTCAGGCCAGACGCTCACTTCGAGAGAGTCGAGGTACGGTATTCCCTGCTGTCGGAACTGGGCAAAGCGCTTGTAGATCGACTTGTCGTTTGGCTGCCAGCGGTCGAACTGAAATGGCCCTGTGCCGTTGGGCTTGTTCTTGAGGCCACCTGGGTCGGTTGGATCGATAATGTAGAGCAGGTCCAACCCGTCGAAGAGGGTGGCCGGAGGGGCCGCGAAGTGCAGCTCGACCGTGTTCTTGTCCACCGCCTTGGGGTTCTTGATGCTGCTGGCGAAGGGCAGGATATTCGCGGAATTGGCCTTGTCGGCGTAGAAGGCGATGGTGCCCAGAACGTCTTCGGCCGTGAAGTCGTGCCCGTTGTGGAACTTGACTCCCTGACGCAGTTTGATGGTCACGGTGAGGTTGTCGGGCGAGAACGACCACGATTCGGCGAGCCTAGGCTCGATCTTGAAGTCGTCGCCAATGCGCACAAGCGTGTCAAATACCTGGTAGAAGAACGGCTCGTTGCCCTGTGACAACTGGGTGGGATTGAAGTTGATCACGTCCTGCACGCGCCCCAACCGGTAGGTTCCGCCTTTCTTGATAGCGGCAGCCGCGGGCTTCGTAGCCTGGGCCGGAGCCTGGGTGGCGGCAGCAGCCGGCGCCAACGTGGCGGCCGGTTTGGGCGCACTGGTGGCGGCAGGAGTTGCCGCGGGCTGGGCGGTACCGCAGGCAGCCAACGCGCCGGCGCCGGCAAGGGCGGCGAGCGAAGCCACGAACTGCCTGCGACTCAGGCGATTGGCAAGATTTGTCACGGTTCTTTTTCCTCCTTGAGGCACGATCAGATAGCAGCTGGTCTGACCGGCGGGCGCAGTCTAACGCGCTTGTTAGCTCTTGTCAAGGATTATTCACAACTTCAGGATGATGCCCCTGGCACAAGACGAGCGACGCCCTCTCCTAGCTCTGGGAGAGGGCGTCGCCGCAGATTCATCCTTACCCTAGGTCGTCACCTGGACGACCCCGATCGCCGGTGGGGCGGTCTGGGCCCAACCAAGCAACAGGGATGAGTGATGAGCCAGCAAGCGGCCGGACCGGTCTCCCCGGCCTGCCACTCACCACTCATCACTCATCACTCGTTACTCATTACTCGCCTAGCACATTGGCGCGCGGTCGAGCGACTTGCGCATCTTCTCGTACCGCCGCTTCACGCTCTCCAGCTCGTTGAGCTTCAGGTTCGGGTCCTCGAGCGCCTGGTAGACGATGCCGCCTTCGCACTGCGCCGGCACAGGCAGGTCGGCCAGGTAGCAGAGGGTCGGCACCACATCCTGCAGCCAGATCGTGCGCTCGATCACCTCACCCTTCTTGACGCCCGGGCCGCTCATCATAAACAGAGAGTGCAGATCGCCGATGCTGCCGTAGCTTTCGGTGCCCAGGTGGCCGCCGTGCTGACCGTAGAAGCGGCCGTCCAGAGCGTAGACTACGTCGCCGATGTACTCGCCGCCCATGAAGATCATCTTGGCGTCCTCGCGCTTCAGCGCCAGGGCGATGGGCTTCTTGCCGGTCACCGGATCGGTGAAGTTATGTAGCGCCGCGATGATCTCGTCCTGCACCGCCTCGTAGTCCTTGGGGTCGACTATGCCTTGTGGGTTGCGACCTTTCAAGTTGATGAACACGTGGCAGGAGCGCTGCACGATCGCTCTGGTCTTGCCCCAATCGATCTCGCCGAACTCCTGGAACTTGGAGGCGATGTCACCCGAAGCGCCGGCCTTCACCTTGGCCAGTGCGCCGACCACGCCGTCTTCGCCGCCATGCTCGCCCTCGGCCGCCGCCTTCTTGAAGACCATGAGGCCCGCGTCGGCGAGAATCTGACCCGGGTACACCTTGTTGCCGGTAGGCTTGGCGCCGTGATCGCTGGTGAGAACGAAGACCGTCTCGTCTTCATCCGCCCCCGAGGTGATGCGGTCGATCAGGCGGTCCAGGCTCTCGTACATGAACTGCTCGGCCGCGTGGTAGGTCGCATACTCTTCGTCATTGGCGGCGGTGGCACGATCGGCCAGGTTGCTGAACACGTGATAGGCCCAGTCGGGCGTGTGCACGTGCATGTAGTAGATGTTCCAGTCCTTGTGGGTGACCAGGTAGTGCCCGACTTCGGCCAGCCACTCGTGGCTCATCTCCAGAATCTCGTTGAGGGTCTGCACGTCGATCCAGCCAAGTTTGTGACCCTGGTAGCCAGGATAAGGAAGCGGCAGGCCCTTCAGCGGCAGCTCGGCAGCCAGGCCAGCCGGGAAGTCCCAGCCGTCCAGCCCGCAGAGGGCGGTGCGATAAATGGTCAGGTCTTCGCCGTTAGCGGACAGTTCGAGCAGCTTGATCTTGAAGGCAGCCTTCTTGGGGCCGGCCGCCGTCTGGAACTCACGGACGATCGTGTCGCTCCACTGCCCGACCTTGAGGTCGGCGATGGCAGCGCCCGCGTCCTTGGTCTCGGAGATGAACACCCGGTCGAAGCCCTTGCCTTCACTGTCCAGGACCAAAGCGTTCCAGGTGTAGTCCTTGACCTTGTCCTTGGCCTTGCGGTACTCCAACGGCAGCTCCGCCTCGACGGCCTTCTTGGCGGCGGGCGCATTCTCCCAGCGCTTGGCCGGCTGCATCTCGATGTCCGTGCCTACCATCTTGAAGCCGGTGGTCCAGATCTGGTCGTAGGCGACGGAGACCTTGAAGCCGTCTTCCCACTGCTTGACGTCGCGGGTACGCCACTCGTTGGGGGCCAAGCCAACGCCGCAGACCTGCCAGCCTTCTTTCATGCGGGCCGGGTAGCTGGTGGGATAGTTGATGACGATGGCCTTCTTACCGACCTTCTCGGCCGCCTCCCAGATGTACTCGGCGTGGACGTCGCTGGAGTCGAAGCCTTGATGGACCTCGGTTAGCTCGTCGCCGGGCACGTGGACGTTGAAGCAGGAGACGTTGTGAGTGTTGATGGTCGCCCCGGTGGCGATGGTCGCCCAGTTTGGCGGCGTGATGCTGGGGAAGGGCGGCGTGCAGTTCGGGCCGTAGACGCCGTTATCCAGCAGCCGCTTGACCCGCGGCATGTGGCCTTCCTGAGCGTACTTGTACATTTGCGGGGCGATCGCCGCGTCGATGCCGATCACCATAACCTTCTTGGCGCTGGGCATTGCTCACTCCTTCTTGTTCTTTCAACTCGCCATCAGGCGAGCCGAATGCCTACCTACTCAGTGGACCAGGGATGGCCGGTCTGCAACGCATAGTGGGCGTGCACGGAGGCCAGGGAGTGGAGGCCCACGCCGAGGTCCCGGTCCAGCAAGACCGGCAGGTCGTACTGCACCTCGGCCAGAACGGCCTTGGTGAAGCTCAAGAAATCCGCCTTGTCACTCGCGGCGCGCACCTTGGCCACCGCCGCGTCGATGGTTTGCGAGACCTGCAGGCTCTCGCGGAACACTTCGCCGGCGCCTCGACCGCGACGCACCGGCACGTTGGGCCACCGACCGGCGTTGTAGCCGTGCGCCATACAGACGGTCCGCGCCGGGACCTCCGCCATGCGGGTGGCCGAGCGCATATAGTCGCCGGCGTAAAAATAGAGCGGAAGCCAGCCAGGCGTGCTGCCACGCACTTGGAACGAATCGCCAGAAAACAGGAACCCCTCTCGTTCCCAGTAGAACGAAGTTGCCCCCGGTGTGTGGCCGGGCGTGTGGAAGACGCGCAGCACCAGGCCGCGACCCAGGTCGACTTCGTCGCCGTCCGCCAGTAGGCGGTCGGGGGCCACCTCGGCGCCCACGTTGGCGTGCAGGAATTGTCGGCGCGTGGCCACCAGATCGGGGCGACCGGCCAGGCGCACCAGTTGGCTGATGTCGTGAGGGCTTTCCATGAATGACTCTGGGCCCTTAGTGGTCGGCACGTCGGCCGAGTGCACGGCGAACTTGGCCTGACTGTTGGCCTTGACGTACTCATCGCCGCCCGAATGGTCGGGATGAGCGTGGGTATGGAGCACCCAATCGACATCGCTCAGTTTGAGGTTGAGCGTTGCCAGAGCCGGTTCGACGTAGCGCGGCACCGTGTCTTTGACGCCAGAGTCGATGAGGGCTACCTGCTTGCCCACAAGTACGTAGATCTCGACCACCCCGTTGCCGAACGGGGCGGGTATGCGGTAAATCTGGGGATGTAGTTGTTCGACTCCCTCACTCAATTCTTTGACCCTCCCTTCCTCTTGTAGATGTCAGTATTGCCGCCGATGCGGGTCCAGAGCCGTGCGAGCAGCATCGGCGACGAAGTTGAGCCCCAGCAGCAAGACAACCAGAGCTAGGCCGGGGAACACGCCGTACCAGGGCGCCTCGACTAGGAAGCGGCGGGCGGTACTGAGCATGGTGCCCCAGGACGCCTCGGGCGGTTGAGAACCAATCCCCAGGAATGAAAGCCCCGCCTCCAGCAACACCGCGAACGCCATCGCAACAGCCAACTGAACTAAGAGGGGCGATACGGTATTGGGAAAGATGTGCCGCAGGACTATACGCGGGTTGCTCGCGCCTAAGCAGCGTGCCGCTGTTACGTATTCCTTGTGCTTCTCGACCAGAACGCTCGCCCTCGTGAGACGAGCGAACTGCGGAATGCTCGCAATGCCCAGGGCGATGGCCACGTTGGTGGTGCTGGGACCCAGCAGCGCGGCCACTGCGATGCCAACCAACACGGGAGGGAAGGCTAGCACACTGTCCCACAGGCGCATTGTCACAGCGTCGACCCATCCCTCCCAGTATCCGGAGAGAAGGCCAGAAAGCACACCAACCAAGCCACCCATAACCACAGACGCGCCGCCCACGGATAGGGAGATGCGGGCGCCAAACATGACACGGGAAAGGAGATCGCGCCCCATCTCGTCCGTGCCGAGTGGATAGACAGAGTTGGGCGCAACCAGCTCCTGTCCTTGGTACTGGAAGAAAGGATCATGAGGAGCAAGGTACGGCGCAAGCAGCGCTACCAGCGTTACCATCAGAGTCAAGGAAACGCCGAACAGTCCTAACGGCTGGCGGACGACCCGCTTGGCCGCCGCTAACCAGAATGAATCGGTAGATTGAGTTCGCCGTGCTTTGAGCGTCTGAGTCTTAGAGCCAAGGGTGGCTGCCATAACCTAGGCACCGCCCTTCTGGCCCAGCCTTACAGCAGGGTCCAGCACGCCATATAGCAGGTCAGTCAGCAGGTTGATCAGCACGAACGTGGTGACCAGGAGAGTCAGAACACCCTGAACCACCGTGTAGTCGCGCGCCACCACGCCCGTGATTACCAGGCTCCCGATGCCTGGCCAGCCAAAGACGGCTTCGACGATGACGGCCCCACCGAGCAATCTGCCAAACTGAAGCCCCATCACGGTCACGACTGGAATTAAGGCATTGCGCAAGGCGTGGCGGACGATGACCGATCGCTCTGGTAGTCCCTTGGCGCGCGCCGTGCGAACATAGTCCTCGTGCAAGACGTCCAACAGAGAAGCGCGTACGAAACGGGCCAGTACGGCAGACAGTTGGACAGCAAGCGTTATCGCCGGCAAGGTCAGGTAGCGAAGCGATTGTCCAGGGTCACGAACGAAGTCAACGTGACCTGAAGGAGGCAACCAACGAAGAACCAAGGCAAACACAATGATCAGTATCAAGCCCAGCCAGAAATTGGGCACTCCGAGGGCGATGGCGTTTAGTACCCCAACCGCGAGGTCTACGAACTGCCCTTCACGGAGAGCGCCGACAACGCCGAGGACGAAACCGAGCGCCGTCGATAGGATCAGGGCAGCCAGGGCAAGTTCTATCGTGGCGGGCAGCACTTGCAGGACCAAGTCCCACACCGGGTAGCGCGTAACGAAAGCAATGCCGAAGTCTCCCCGGACAGCGTGCGTCAGCCAGACCGCATACTGGATGGGCCAGGGCTGGTCCAGCCCCATCTCTCTTCTGGCCGCCGCCAGCCCTTCGGCGGACGCATCAGGTCCGGCAATGTACTGGGCCGGGTCTCCAGGCGCGAGGCGCAGGAGAAGGAAGATCGCGACGGAGCTCAGTAGTAGCACTGGTATGGTTTGGAGCAATCGTCTCGCGACAAAAGCAGTCACGTCGTCCTTCTTGCCTCAAGCAACGAATCAGGAGCCAGGACCCTCTGGCTGTCCGCTGGTTGACAGCCAGAGGGCGACAGCTGGGGAGTCTATTTGTCCAGCCAGCACCTCTCCAGCCAAACGTAGTTGCCCACCCCATACGCGAACCCCTTGACATAGGGAGCGAGGAGCCAAGTGCGCTTCTGGGGTGAGACAGTCATCATGAACGACTCATCCAGAATGAGCTTGGTCAAGTCGGTATACACCTTCTTGGCCGCCGACGGGTCGGCCGTCACTGCCGCCTTCTTGACCAGATCCGCATACTCGGGTGACTCATACTGCGAAGTATTGGCGCCAACACGCCAAGGGAACGCCAGAGTGGCCAGCGTGCTGGGATGCATGTGCGAGAAGCCGAACTGCCCCACCCACATGTGCTGCATCTTGCGCTGGGTCAGCCGGTCACGCCAGACGGCATTCTCGACCACCTCTATTTTGGCGTTGACTCCGGTCTTTTGCAGGTCAGCCTGGACCATCTCCGCCAAGGTCGTCCAGTTCGGTGAAGGCGTGGGAGCGGAAACAATGGTGAATGAGGGGTTGCTCAACCCGGACTCCTGTACGAGTTGCTTGGCTTTCTCCAAGTCGTATTTGTAGAACTTGGCCTGGTCGGCGTCGTAGGCGGGTGAGTTTTTGGGCCAGGGAATTGACTGCGCCTCACCGATGCCTGCCAAAGCGGTGTTGACGAACCTCTGCCGATCGATAGCGTAGTTGACAGCCTGGCGCAGCTTCTTGTTGTTCGTCGGCGCATTCGTTACCACGGCGCCTAGGTAGTAGAAGTCGCTCCAGTAGTCGCTGATGGCGGCCTGGAAGCGGCCTGTGTCTCGCAGTCGGATCAAGTCACGGTCGAGCGACTGCTCTGCCACATCGGCAGCTCCGGCGTCCATGTTGACCGACAACGTGGAGACGTCTTTGTTGAAGATAACATCGATTCTGTCCAAGTATGGCAGGCCCTGCTGCCAGTAATCAGGGTTACGCTCGAAGACTATGCGTTCGCCCGGACGCCACTCCAGCCACTTGAACGGGCCCGTGCCAATTCCCTGCTTGAACTCCTTGTTGTCGATGTTCTCCTTATCGACGATGTAGAGCGTCTCCAGCGTGTCCCAGATTGCCGGGTTGGGCTCGGCGAACTTGAGAACGATGGTGTAGGGGTCGGGCAGCTCCATCGACTGGATCTTCTCAGAGCCGAAGCGCATCTGGGTATTGGTCTCCGGCTTCCGCACGCGCTCCAAGTTAAACTTGAAGTCGTCCGCGGTCATCTCCCGCCCGGTGTGGAACTTGACGCCCTTGCGCACTTTGAGGGTCAGAACTGTGTCGTCCTTGTTGAATTCGAAGGACTCCGCCAACCAAGGTTGAGGCTTGAGGTTGGGGTCAAAGCGGATGGGAGTGTCCCAAGCCAGGTTGACGATGGCGTAGCGCTCGGCGCCAAGCTGATGAACGTCCTTCGTGGAGATATCGCCCATCTTGCCGAAGCGTAGCGTACCGCCCTTCTTTGGCTGGCCAGCGGCCGGCGCGGGCGCGGCGGTCGCCGCAGAGGCCGGGGCGGCGGTGCCCGCAGGCTTGGCTGGCTCGGTGGTGGCCGGCTTCGCGGCCGGGGCCTGCGTCGCAGGTGGTTGCGTGGAGATTGGTGAGCACGCCCCCAGGGCAGTGGCAAGTAGAGCGGCGCTGCCCGCTTCAACAAGCAGCCGGCGTCGACTAACGCGGCGATGGATTAGCGAACCCATTGACTCTCCTCCCAATTCTCCTTCTTACGTTCAGATCGCTAGACAGCCCGGTAGTGCAACAACCACTCTACTCGATAGTTCATTCCCCCCACTTAGCGTTGGCGCCACCGTCGATCGAGAAGATCGAGCCGGTGACGTATTCCGACTCATCAGAGGCCAAATACGTGCAGAAGTGCGCGATGTGCTCCGGCTGGCCCGGTGGCGTCAGGTGTCGGCGCAGCGTCTTGGCGAAGCTAGCCCCCTCCTGCTCCAGATCGACGTTGCGTTCTATGCGCACTAGCCCCGGACAGACGCAGTTTACGCGCACGTGGTCGCCGGAGTAGCCAACTGCCATCGAGCGGGTTAGCGCCACTATGCTACCCTTGATCATAGAGTAAGCGTCCCAACCGGTGCCCCGCAGGGCGTGAATCGAGGCGATGTTGATGACCGAGCCACGTCCGCTCTTGATCAGGAACGGCATCACGTACTTGGACACCAGGCAGGCACCGCGCAGGTTGGTGTTGTACAGATCGTCCCAGAGGTCTTCCGAACTGTCGGCGAGCGAGCCGTCCTCGGCCCGCGCCCGCGCGGCCGGGGCCGCGTTGTTGACCAGTACGTCCAGGCCCCCATACGTGTCGCCCACAAAGCGGCTGAGAGCGAGCACGTCCTCCTTGAGCGCGATATCGGCCCGGCAGAACGCCGCCTCGCCGCCCTCGGCCTTGATCTCCGCCACCGTCCGCCGTCCCAACTCCTCGCGACGACCGGTGACCACCACCTTGGCGCCCTCCCGCGCGAAGCCGAGGGCCACGCCCTTGCCAATGCCCGAGGTCGAGCCGGTAACGAGGGCTATCCTGCCAGCCAGTCTTTCACTCATCGTCTTCTCCTCGCCTTTCCCGCCCTCAGACCGCCGGCATTTCCGGCAGGCGCAAGCGCCCGCGGGCATACACGCCACCGTCAATGGTGAATATCTCGCCGGTCGTATACGCCGCTTCGTCGGCGGCCAGATAGACGGCGATCCAGGCTATGTCCTGAGGCCGGCCGACCCGCGTTAGGCTCTGCAGGCGGGCCAGCTGTTCCATCTTCGGGTCGGCGGCGTAGAGCTGCTCCGTGCGCTCCACGATCACGGCACCTGGGCAAATGCAGTTGACCCTCACGTTGTGCTTGGCGCCGTTCACGGCCATCGAGCGCGTGAGGCTGATGAGACCGCCCTTCATCATCGAGTAGGCGTCCCAGCCACTGCCGCGCAGTCCCTGGATAGAGGACATGTGAATGATCGAACCGCGACCGCTCTTGACGAGGAGCGGCATGAGGTACTTGCAGCAGAGGCAAGTCCCCCGCAGGCCGGTGCGCCACATCTCGTCCCAGATGTCCTCCGAAATGTCGCCGATGCGGCCGTCCGCCTCTCGCGCCAGAGCGGCTGGGGCGGCGTTGTTGACCAGAATATCGAGGACGCCGTAGGTGTCCCCCACGAACTGCGCCAGCGCCAGCACGTCCTCCTTCGCCGAGACATCGGTCCGGCAGTAAGCGCCCTGGCCGCCTTCGGACTTGATCTGGGCGACGACTTGCTCGCCCAGGCCCTCCCGCCGCCCGGTCACGACCACCTTGGCCCCCTGGCGGGCATACTCGAGAGCGATGGCCTTGCCGATGCCGGAGGTCGAGCCGGTGACAACCGCCACCTTACCCTCCAAGCGTTTGCTCACGTATCCAATCACCTCACGAAATTAGTGGCGACGCCGCGCCGAGCGGGCGGGGCGCCCGCGAAAGGTCGAAGTGCTCCAAGCGGGTCTCGACTTTCACATCTAGTTCGCGCCTCTCCGCCCCACGTTTGCCGCTCAACTCCGCCACTAGATCGGCCGCTTTCGTGCCGAGACTGAAGGAGTCAAGGCAGAGTGAGGGTATGCGTGGCGTGAAGAGCAGGTCCCAGCGGCGGTCGCCCGTGCCAACCAGGACCACGTCTTCGGGGACGCGCATCCCCGCGTCGTCGATGGCCCGAATGGCCGCCAGGGTCATGGTCACGCTGACGGCGAAGAGGGCCGTGAGCCCTTCGGGCAAAGACAACAGAGACAAGACGGCGGCGTGCACGTCCCCATGCGCGTCCTGCCGCTCGGAGTAGAGATCAGGCGGGCCGTACCGTACCAGGTCCCAGGGGACCGACAAACCCAGGCGCTGAAAAGCCGCCTGCCAGGCTCGGCGGTGTCGCTCCCGGTCGACCCCGCTCCCGGGGAGCACCGCGCCGATGCGACTGTGGCCCAGCCGGGCCAACTCCTCCACCACGGCGGCATAGCCGCCGGCGAAGTCGTAGCGCACCACCGGCGCCCGCAAGCCCGGCACGCCGCGGTTGATCAGGACGACGGGAATGCCAGCCTCCTGCAGTTCGGTGTAGCAGGCGGCGGGCGCCCCGGAAGGAAAGCTGATCACTCCCGCCACACGCTCCTGGAGGAAGAGGCGCAGTTGCTCTTCCTCCTCCTGCGCGTCCCAGAACGTGGTCGTCACTAATACCTGCCGGTCGGCGAGACGAGAGGAATGGATGATGCCTTCGACGGCAGAGACGACGGTGGGATTGCTCAGAGTCGTGGCGCAGAGGCCTATGGCGGCGGAGCGACCGACACGCAGGCCCCGGGCCAGGCTGTTGGGACGATAACCTAAGCGCGAGACGGCCGCCAACACGCGCTCGCGGGTTGCCGGCGCCACTGGGTAACCGCGATTGGCCACCACGCGGGATACCGTAGCAACCGATACGCCCGCTTCGCGCGCCACGTCGCCTATGTAAACCATTTGCTTCCCCGGCGCCATTGCCGTCCGCCTCGCGGCCTAGAAATCGTCTACTAGAAACCGATTACTACGCTGAGGCCAGCATACAGCGCCGTGGAAGCTAAGTCAATGGGGCAGGCTGGCATTCGTGCATAATCCCGTAGGGGCAGGCGTCTCTGCCCGCCCGCCAGCCATGTCCCCGAAGCGTAGCGAAGGGGGCGGCCGCCGTAGCGGCGTAGTTGCCAGCTCGGCGTGGGGATTAGACGGGCGGGCGGGTACGGAGCCCCGCCCCTACCGCCATACCTGCCAGTTATGCACGGATGTCAAGGCAGGGTCTCGAGAAACCGCCAGAGCAGCGGACGGAACGCCTCCGGCTGCTCCCAGGCGGGCGTGTGCGACGCGTTTTCCACGATGTGTAGCTCGCTACCGGCGATGGCTTCGTGCATCAGCCTGCCCTCGGCGGGAGGCCGGATGGAATCCTGAGCGCCCTGAACGATCAGCGTAGGCACGCTCACGCCGCGCAGCGAGGGCAGCAGGTTCAACGAGGCCAACGAGAGCGTCAGCTGCACGAGCGCCTCCCGGCCAGCTCGCAGCGCCTCGTCTACGAGGCGCTCGAACCCGGCGGGAAGGGACACGAAGAAGGGGGCAATGATCCCAGCCAGATTCTCGCGCGTCCATGGCATGTCGGCGAAGCGCTCGGCTCGCGCCCGTCCCGCCGCGGGGTCGCGCTGGTAGGGACCGGACGCCACCAGCGCCAAACCGTGCAGGCGGCCGGCGTAGAGGCAGGCGAAGCACTGAGCCACGGCGCCTCCCATCGAGCCGCCGACAAGCGCCACGCGTTCCAGGCCGAGAGAGTCGAGCACGGCCCGCAGCTCGTCCGCCGCCACCGGCACGCCATAGGTACCGGCCGGCTTGCTAGAGCCGCCGAAGCCCTTGAGGTCCAGCGCCAGGCCCTGCCAGCCTTGCGGTAAAGCCTGCAGCGTGGGTTCCCACCACAGTGAGGACTGGCAGAAGCCGTGCAGAAAGGCGACTGTGCGCGGGCCGGACCCCACCTGCCGGTAGAAGTATTCGATCCCGCCAACGGCAATAGTTGGCACTGGCCTAGCCCTGCCCCAGAGCAATGGGCTGGCCGGCCCGCGCGGAGGCGAACACGGCGTCGATGACTGCCAACGCCCGCACGGCCTCCTTGCCGTCGACGGCGGCGGCGCGGCCCTCCCGCACGGCTGCCAGGAATTCGGCCAGCTCGGCAACGTACATGGGCTTGTGGGAGTCGCCCAGAACCCGGATGGTGGCCGGATTCTGATAGGCCGGCACCAGGGAGCTGTGCACGGTCAAGAGCATCGACGGCCACTCGGCGCGGGCCCTGCCGCCTTGGCCATACACCTCGACGAAATCGTAGCCCACCCCAACGGCCTGCGAAACCAGGAACTCGGCGCGAATGCCGCCCGCCAGGCGAACGGTGAAGGCGCTGGTCTCGTCCACCCCAGTTGCTGCCAGCGTCATCTCGGCGTAGACCTGCTCGGCAGGCTTGCCGAGGAGCCAGAAAACCTGGTCGATGAGATGGCTACCCAGAAACATCATCTGGCCGCCTCCCAGGTCGGGACGCTGCAGCCAGCCAGGCCACGGCTTGGAGCCCTTGCCACAGACCACGGCGCTGATCTCGCCCAGCGTTCCCTCGTCGACAAGGCGTTTGAGAGCCAGGCGCACCTGGTTGAAGCGCAGGCAGTAGCCCACCATTAGGGTCTTGCCCGCCGCCTCGGCCGCGGCCACTACCTGGCGGCCCTCGGCGGCGTTGAGCGCCATCGGCTTCTCGACAAAGACGTGGCAGCCGCGCGCCAACGCGGCCTGGCAGGCCGGGGCGAGCAGGTGGTGCGGTGCGGCCACCAGCACGGCGTCTAACGCCTCTCGTGCCAGCATCTCCGCATAGCCGGCGTACGCGCTCCCGTAGCCGCACTCACGGACTGCCCTACCCCGCGCTTCCTCGCTTGGGTCGGCCGCGGCCACGAGTTCGACCTCGCCCGCTTCACGCAGGAATGGGGATAGATACCGGCCGTGTTGGCCGGCGCCGATAAGGCCGATGCGCAGGCGGTCTGTCATTTGGCTACGCCCTCCGTTGTCGCTGTTGGGCCGCCGCCAAGGCGGCAGCATGACAAATCTGTCGACGACCCCGAACCGTTGCCATCGGCAACGAGAGGCAACGGCACTGCCGCTTCGGGAGCTTCGGCTCGATTATGGCAGCGGCGCCCAGGCGTGTCAACCACCACTTGCCCGCTGGAAGCGGTCGTCCGAGCTGGCGCCGGTCTTACGCGTTCTCGCTAGCAAGGCACCCGGGCTGGCCGGCGCCCAGGCTGCGGTCGAGGTTTCAGCCGGAGCGGCCATCGCGGTCCAGCCTTCTTCACGGCTGAAGCCTAGACCGCCCGGCACGCCCGGCTTGCTGGTGGCAGAACGCATCAGATTTGCGAGCTGGCGCACTATGGGTTTACGGTCGTTCCATTCTCGTGTATACTTAGAAACACTGATTATATGGGTACCGAAACATCCCTCCGGCAGCACTCTTCCGCACGCCGACAAGCCGCCGAGTCTCTGCTCGAGGCCGTGCCGCGTCTGATGCGCCTCATCTCCGCCGCGGCCCAAGCCGACGGCTGCGACAGTGCGCTCTCCCTGGCCCAACTGCGGGGTTTGGCTTTGCTTGTCTCTGGCAGACGGTTGCCAAGTGAACTGGCGCGCGACCTCCAGGTGAGCCCGGCCACGGCCAGCGAAATGGTGGAATCGTTGGTACGGCGGGGACTGGTAGTGCGAGGGGGTCGGCGCGACGACCGCCGCCTAACGCTTCTAACGCTGACGCCAGAAGGAGAGCGCCAGCTGGCAGCCTCGCGCGAACGTTCGCTAGGGGCGGCGGAATCGGTCTTAGTGCGCCTTAACCCGGAGGAGACGGAAGCGTTGCATTCGGCCCTTCTCTGCCTGCTGCGCGGCTTGAGGGAGTCGACCGTCAGCAGAGGAACGGGGCAGCATGCTGGCTAAAGGCAGCTGGCAGCGAAATCTGGTCGTTCTCTGGATCGGCCAGACCATGATCATGGTGGCGTTCAGCTTCTTCTTCCCGTTCATTCCCTTGTACGTTCAGACTCTCGGCATGACTGACACCACGCAGGCGGCCGAGTGGGCCGGCTTCATCAGCGCTGGCTCCTCAATCTCGATGGCCATCGCCCAGCCAATCTGGGGCAATCTGGCCGACCGCTGGGGGCGCAAGCCGATGGTCGTACGGTCGATGCTAAGCGGCGGCCTGCTAACGGGGTTGATGGGTTTAGCCGCGTCGCCGCAGCAACTGCTGGTACTGCGCTTCATCCAGGGCGGTCTGACGGGCACCATTGCCGCCTCTAACGCCCTGGTCGCCAGCCAGACGCCCAAGCATCGCCTTGGCTTCGCCTTGGGATTCATGCAGGTAGGTTACTTCGTCGGTACCTCGGTGGGCCCGCTGCTTGGCGGCCTAATGGCGGATGCCTTCGGCTACCGCTTCGCGTTCTATGCGTCCGGCGTGACGATGACCCTGGCCGGCCTGCTGGTCATCTTCTTCGTCAACGAGGACTTCACGCCTCCCCCGGTGGACGTGCAGCGGCCCAGCATCTGGCAGGAGAGCCGCAACTTGCTAGCCATCGCCATTTTCCCGATTCTAGCCGGCGTAGTCTTCATGATTCAGTTGGGGGGCGTGGTCGTGTCCCCAGTGCTGAGCCTCTTCGTGGTCGAGCTGCACGGCAGCGGCAGCCCAGCCACCGCGGCTGGCGTCATAATGGGTCTTACCGGCGCGGTTAGCGCCGTCTCCGCGTTGGCGTTGGGTAGGTATAGCGACCGCATTGGCCCCACAGTGATTCTGTCGATCTGTCTGGCGGGCGCAGCGCTATCCTACGTCCCGCAGGCGTTCGTCACGTCTTTCTTCCAGTTACTGGCTCTGCGGATGCTCACCGGGGCTTTTCTGGGGGGCCTGATGCCCTCAGCCAACGCCTTGCTGGCGCGCGTTACGCCCGCTCAGCACCGGGGGGCCGCCTTTGGTCTGTCGGCCACGGCCAGCTCGCTCGCCAACTTCGTCGGCCCGCTCGGCGGCGCCTTGGTGGCCACACAATATGGGATTCGGTCTGTCTTCCTAGTGACGGGCGGGCTCTTCTCGCTCGCCTTCCTCTGGGTCGGCTATGGCTTCCGGCGACAAGGAGTTGTGCTTGCCCCGAGGCAGCTTGACCCCAAGCGCAACGCCTAAGGTCCTAGCTCCCGCGGCACCGCACGCCAGCCTGCCCAAATAAGCATGCACGCCGGTGGCTCGCTTCCTGCCGCTTTGCGGTCGCCGAGCAAGTGTTGCCGCCATGATCGAGATGTCGGCTGATCAACAGAAAGGGGACACCAGCTGACAAACGCTGGTGTCCCCACATCGGCTCCCCGAGGAGGGGGAAATCCCGAACTTTTCTGAATCTGACAATCCTCGCCGGAGCTATGCCGGCGGCGCGAGGAGCATCTCAGTTGGCCTACCACTTCGAGGGAAGTGAGCCGCCAGCGTTTTTCGATCCGTCGGGAGCGCTGGATCAACCCTCCAGACAGTACCGCAACCCGATCGTCCTCGCCCAGGAATGGCAGCGCGTGTTGGACAATGGCGAGTGCGCTTCTCGGGCCGACCTCGCACGTAAGCTCGGCTTTTCCCGCGCCCGCGTCACCCAGGTGCTCGGCCTTCTCGATCTCGCACCCGAGGTCGTGGAAGCCCTCGCTGCTCTCGGCGACCCAACATCCACCCCCATCGTCACCGAACGAAGCCTGCGTCGTCTGCTCAAGCTGTCAGCCGAGGAGCAGGGACGCGCGCTTGTGGGTATCGCTCCCTCGTAGCGGAACTGATGAGTGTCCTGTCGATCGCGGAGTTGTGTAGTGACTCCAAGGATGCTATGCTTGGAGCAAATCCAAGGAGGAGCGCCAATGGCTCAACGTTTGCTGCCGACTGGCAGCTGCTGGTGCGGCTGTGGGGAAGATACGGGGCGCGGCTCCTTCTTCCTGCCTGGTCATGACAAGGTCGCGGAGTCCGCCGTGATTCTCGTAGAGTACGGCGGCGTACCAGAGTTTCTGCACAAACACGGCTATGCGCCCGGGGGAAAGAATCCTCGCCAGTCACTGGCAGAGTGGCGAGATCGCGGTAATGCAGCCCGATAGGATCGGAGGCATTATTTTGCCACTGGCTGAGAGGGAGCCATGACCGAGGAAGAGTTCCGCGCGCTCATCAACAGCGGCGAGGACCAGCGGACCGAGTTCAAGGCGGCCGAGGCGGACGCCGCCGACATCGCGCGGGCGATCGTCGCCATGGCGAACAGCGGCGGTGGCTCCATTCTGCTCGGAGTGGGTGACGACGGCGAACTGCTAGGTCTCTGGTACGCCCAGCCGCGCCACATCACTCGCCATATCCGCACGATGCCGGACCTCGCCGCATGGCGCCAGTGGGTGGTCAACGTCTCGCGCCACAACTGCGAGCCGGCGGTGCCGATCGGCGTCGAGCACATCGCGGTGGAGGAGTGCGACGTGCTCGTGGTGCAGGTGCCCGACGGGCAGGACAAGCCATACCGCGCCAACGGTCGCGTCTACGTGCGCATCGACAAGGAGGTGCACGAGGCCACGCGGGAGGAGATCGGCCAACTCATGTTTGAGTCCGGCCGGGTGCAGTACGAGCGTCTGCCGGTGCCCGACGCAGAGTTCGCGGAGCTCGACGACGCGCTGGTGCGCGGCTACTTCGAGGACATTCGCCGCCTTCCCCACCCCGCGGACGCCCCGGAGCGCACGCGGTTGCTGGTGAACCTGGGCTTCGCCACTCACCACGCCGGACGGGTGGTGCCCACGGTCGCCGGCCTACTGCTCTTCGGCGCGCGGCCGCAGGATCGGTTGCCGGCCGCGACGCTCAAGTGCGCCTTCTTCTACGGCCGGCACCAGGGTGCGCAACTCCGCGACCGGGCCGACGTGGTCGGCCCGCTAACGCGAGTGATCGACGAAGGTGCGGCTTTCGTCGCCCGAAACCGCCGCCTGGTACCGCGGATGGAGGGCATCCGGCGGGTCGACGTCCCGGAGTACCCCGACTACAGCGTCCGCGAGGCAATCGCCAACGCGCTCGCCCACCGCGACTGGTCGCTCGAAGGCGCGAAAGTACGGCTGTTCATGTTCGACGACCGCCTGGAGATCTGGAGCCCGGGCAAGCTGCCGCCGCCCATCACGCTGGAGCGGCTGGGCTACGACCAGTTCTCCCGAAACAAGGTAATCGCCCGGGTGCTCGTGGAGATGGGGTACATCGAGGAGGTCGGACTGGGCATCCGCCGGATGCGGGAGGAGATGGCGAGGCTCGGTCTGCCGGAGCCGGCGTTCCGCGAGGACGGCTTCAGCTTCGTCATTACCCTCCGCAGCATCGCCCCGCGCGAGGGTGCCGTGCCTAGACCCGACCCGTTCCGGGCGCTGCTGGAGCGGGGTGAGATCAACGAGCGGCAGTACAAGGGGCTGCAGTACGTGCGCGAACGCGGCGCGATCCAGCGGCGCGAGTACGCGCAGCTCACGGGCTCGTCGGAGCGCACCGCAGCCCGGGACTTGGCGGACCTAGTGGAGAGGAATCTACTTGAACTCAGCGGAGAGCGCGGTCGGAGCACGGCCTACCGTCTGCGGGAGAACGGAGGGGCGTAATCGTGCCACTAGTCGTGCCATGGATGGCACGATTATGGCGCGAAGATGGCTCGATTATGACTAACGGAGCGCAAGAGGTGGCATTGAGCCGAAAGGCCGATCTGTCGTTAGTCGGTCTTCTCATCCGCAAAGTAAGCTGCCATCATTGCCTGAACCACGGCAACCCATGGAATCACGTCCGCACACAGTTCGTCGCAGAGGTCAGGACGGTTCAGGATCTTCGATACCGCGTGACCGACCTCTGTCTCACCCAAAGGGATCAAGTTCCATGGGGCAGAATCGGGCTTCGCGTGCAGGAGACTATTCATTGGCGCCGTTAGATCTCGACCGCAGACCATACGATCACGCTGCCACTTGGCTTGAATCGCGTCAAACATCTGCGCAAGACTGGGTGCGTCCGACACATGCCAGCCTCGATTCCATCGCTCGATCTCGTCTGGATACAAGTGCAGGTAAAGCAGAATGGCCGCACGCTCTACCAGAGCGCGAAGGAGAACGTGCCCGCCGAAGAGATAGCCCTGCCGGATGAGCTCGCGAATCGAAAGCGTGATGCTGAGCGCTTGTGGGATAACTTGGCACGCCATTCGCTGATGGGCTGTGAGGGCGCGATCGTGCGACTTCGGCGCAGTAGAAGCATTCTGCTCCATCGCAGAGCAGATAATCTGGTCGAAGTGAAACAAGAGTGCCCGACCGAGATACGGTTCGTTGTCGGGAGTGAATACGACAGTCATTGCCTGCCCTCCAGATGTCACTTCCTGCGTCCGCCTAACGCTGGTGCCGCGTCGCGGGAGCAGCCGCTCGAACGCGACGAGCTTCGGCAGCCGCACCAGGCACCCCAGTCTGCTCAGCCAGCGTCAGCAGTCGTCGCACGAGGGCCGTGCGGAAGGCACCAGCGCTCGCGTGTCTCACGCCGTTACCTTGCGCAGTGCGCCGTCGATCAGCTCTGCCACGCGACGGCTTCGGTCGCTTGCCGCCCGTCGAAGCTCCTCGGTTGACGCCAGCCCCCGCTCGACCGCCTGGACCACCGCGAGCTCGATCTGCTCCAGACCGGCACCCTTTTCAGCCGCGTCCAGGATGCTGCGCGTGGGCGATGTGATGGCGACGCCCTCGCGTTCCCATCGCTCACTCCGTGCGATCGGCCGCTCGGTCGTGTGGATCTTCACGCCCCACACGGATGGCACGCTGCGCCGCGAGCGGGGCACAGTGAGGTGGACCGCATCGGGAATAATGTCGCTCAGGTCCAGAAGATCGAGCGCGCTCTCGTGCGAGACAACCGCGACATCCTTCCCCACAGCGAGCCACGCCGCGAGCACGTGCTCTCGGGACGAAGACGGGTATTCACTGAAGCGATAGAGCCCACGTCGGATATGGATGAACCGGCCGCTCTTCACATGATGCGAGAGCAGGGCTCGACTGAATCCGCACCCATGGGCCTGCTGGGCCGTGAAATAGCCGGCCTGCCCGGACGCGATGAAAAAGAGGCACACGCGGTCCGGCCTCTTGCGAGGATCGAGCCGCACATTGGTCATCATTGCGTCATTCATATGCTAAATAATACTTGACTTTTCCGCGACATGCAGGTGCGATCCGGTTTTGGTCCGGACCCAACGGGTGAGGGGCCTAACGAAAACCGCCTGAGTGACCATACATCACCCAGGCGGCATAGAACAACTGTTCGTACTGGCTCCCCGACGAGGACTCGAACCTCGAACCTAACGGTTAACAGCCGTGCGCTCTACCATTGAGCTATCGGGGAACGACCAGAGAACTTTAGCAGATTTCCGGCGGCAATGTCAACCCTCGACCCAACCGCCCAACCGACTTCCTCCAGGCAAATCGCTTTGCTCCCCCGCTTAGCGGTGGGCGACCACACCCACCTGGCGGCAGTAGCCGAGCACCGGGCAAGTGCAACAATAGGGCAGGCGCCCGATGCGGATGTGCTTGCCGAAGGGCACCAGCAGCCGGTTGATATCGACCCAGAGGGCAGGCGGCACTCGCTTCGATCCTCCCTAACATTTGCCCAATGTCGAAAGGCAGCTTCGCCAGCGTACGGCCTCCCCTTTGGCCCATCAACAGCGACCAGAATGGCTCGCCTCAGGCGTCACCGACAGCGCGGCAAGACGCGGGCCAGGTCACATTCCAGGAGAAGGTGAGAGCGGTGAGCGGGCAGACGATCGCCAAGTGGACGGCTCGCAATGCCCCATTTGATGGATGATGGTATTATCTAGTGCATAGGTGAAGATACTGGCCGCGGAAGGCCAGTGGCCGGCCGGCCATCCGAGGGGGTTCCTATGGCACGACGCAAGACACCGAAGGCTCCAATCCCTATCAGACAGACCGACCGCGGACTCGTCCTCATGGGCGACGTCCGCCAGGCCCCGGTCGAAGTACTTGAGGAAGGCCGCGCCTTCCGTCCAGTCTTGGCGCTTTGGGTGCGCGCCGACGACGGTCAAGTGGTCGGGCAGTTGGTCGACAAGCCGGGGCACCCCGCGCGGAGTCTGGTGCGGGCCCTTCGGGCACCGGTGCCGGTTCCGGGGCAGCCACCGAACCCCGCGATGCCGACGCACGTCGTGCTGTTCAACGAGGTGCTTGCCAAGCAGGTGAAACCCCTCTTGGCGCCTCTGAACATCGAGGTTACGACGTCGCCGCCCTTCCAGCCGTTCGATGATCTGTTCACCGACCTCTTCGACCACCTCCAGAAGGCCGATCAGGCTTGGCTCATGCCTGACCTGCCCGAAGACGTAGTACGGTCGCTCGTGTCGGCGACCGAGCGGCTCTGGCGCGCCAAGCCGTGGCAGTACGTTTTCGACAGCCCGCCGTTCGCCCTCGTGCCGGATCAGGGTAGCGCTCGCGTGCTCTTCGCCAGCGTTCTCGGCGCTAGCGCGGAAGTGTTTGGCGTCGCACTCTATACATCGGCAGCAGACTACGAGGCTGCCGAGATGCTCGCGGACATCCCGGCGGGGTCGCCGGAAGACGAGTCACCGGCGGCACAGGATGCAGCGGCAAGCGAGGTCCTTAAGGCGCTGCGCCACCCGGTCTTCCTGGTGTCGTTCGACCCCAAAGCCGAGGCCGATCGGGCCTACCGCGAGCAGCTGGCACGGTGGGGGTGGCCCGGGCGACTGAGCAAGGTCCCGACGTTCGCCGTGATGGGACGTGGCCAGGAGCCTGCGCCCCTGACGTCGCAAGACGCGTCGGACGTTACCTTTGCGGTCGATGCACTGGTCGCGTTCTGTCAGCGCTATCGCCAGCAGCTTGCCGAAGAGAATTTCCCCATCCGGGACACCATCGAAGTGAGCCTGGCCGGGAAGACCGTCCGAGTGGACGTGTCGGTCCCCGGCGAGGACCCCTCGGCGCCGCTGGCGACCGTCTACCGATTCAAGGTCTCCCTGGCAAACCACAAAGATGTCTGGCGGACGATCGACGTTCGCAGCAACCAGACGTTGGAAGATCTCCATTATGCGATCCAGGACGCGTTCGGGTGGGATCGCAGCAACCAGACGTTGGAAGATCTCCATTATGCGATCCAGGACGCGTTCGGGTGGGACGACGACCATTTGTACGCCTTCTTCTTGAGCGGCAAGGCGTGGGACACATCGACCGCGTACTTTCGGCCAGAGGGGCGTCAGCAGGGCATGCGCAGCGCCCGGACGCGACTGGACAGACTGGGGCTCGTGCCGCGCAAGCGCTGCCTCTACATTTTTGACTTTGGCGATGAATGGCGTCACGAGGTCCGAGTGGAGAAGGCCGGCCTCTCGCCCGACGGAGACGATTACCCGCGGATCGTGGAGGAACACGGCCAGGCGCCGCCGCAGTATGGCGACGAGTAGTCGTCTGACCAGGAGCACTGGTAGACGGCGCACGGGTGCGCGCCCTGACCACCGCTCGCCGATAAGCGGCCGCCCGTGGGAAAGGAGAGGCCGGCGAGCAAGCCTCATGCTACTCACCGGCCAACGGCTCCACGAGGAGGGGAAAATCCCGAACTCTTCCGAACTTAACAATCGTCGCCGCCGCAGTGCTCGCAGCGCGGGGATCATCGCGGCTGGCCTGGTGAGCGACACGCCATAACCCGAGTCTCGGGTGTCTCGTCCGGTGACGATCTCGATCTCACCCTTGCCTGTCACGGCAGGTTTCCTCGGGGAGGCGGCTGAGGATGGCCTCGTAGACCTCGCGGGCGAGGGCGCCCTGAGCTTCAGCCACCGGGGGCTCCGCGAGCTGTCCAGGATAACGAAACCGCCAGGCATACTCCGTCAGCCCTGCGGCTCGCCGCAGCAAGCTCTCAAGCGTTGGGTCAACCGCGGTGCACTGCTGGCCGATCTCGACCAAGTTATGGGTCTTGCGGAACGGCACATCGTGCCAGACGAGAAATCCTTTCAAGGACTTCTCGGCCAACTGCTGGCAGTGGAAAACGATGTCGGCGGTGAGCGGCGGTTGGGCCGTGACTTCGAACTCGGCGGCCCTGAGATCGAGCGCGGCCTTGGCCAGCCACTCGCGAGTTTCGGCTACGCGGGCGGCATCAGGCGGCATAAAGGAGCCTTCCTTCCCGCAAGACGGTGCCTGTTAGAGATGCACGCAAATGCGCGCGGCTCTCGAAGCGTCCTCGCGTCCAGACCAGGACGTCGGCCGCCGTCCCCGTTCCCCATAGCGCTTGATAGGCAAGCCGGCTGCGTTGGCGCTCCTCCGATGCCGTATCGGGGACGACAACCAGCAGGTCGAAGTCGCTGTCCGGCCCGTAGTCGCCGCGCGCCTTAGAACCGAAGACGTATATGCGCTCCGGCTGGTAGGCTTCGATCAGGCGCTCGATGATGACTCCGAGCGAGCGCACGTCTTCGTCGGCCAGGTGTGGCAGCTCGCGGCGAATCCGGTCTTCAAGCTCGTATCCCATCGCTCACCTCGTTCTCCTCGGGGGTTCTTCAGGGCAGCGGAACGGACGCCTGCAATTGGAGACGTGACGCTGGCTGGCCACGGAGCGCGGCAGCTACCCCCGTCTCGTCGGATTGTAGCATGGACACAGACCTAGCGCGGGTGTTGAGCAGCCGTGCTCGCGCAAGCGCACTGCAAGCCCTCTCCAGACCAGTCCAAACCTGCCGCCGTCGATTGCCGTAGGTATGCATCGCACGGGCCTGGTGCCTTGCCGCCGATCACCGGCCACAGCAGCGTTTGTACTTCTTGCCGCTGCCGCAGGGGCAGGGGTCGTTCCGGCCGGGGCGCGTGGGGCCGGGCGCCATCTTCTCCATAGTCGGGCCCGCAATACTATCGAGCGCGAGCTTCGGGCTGATGGGCGTGATGCTCGGAAGCGGCGACCGCTCGCACTGCTCCGGCTTGTAACTACGGAGCAGTGCCTCGCCGTCCCGTTCCCACGAGAAGCCACGCTGCCGCAACAGACGTTGGAACACTCGACTGGCACGCTCGGGGTCCCTCTGCGCCAGGCGACGCAACACAAACGGTGAGACAGTATCGTCCCGCAGGTAGCCAGTCACGGCCTCACTATGGCGCCGATCGACGAGCAGATTCGGGTTGGCGAACGTTTCCCGGACGAGGCCGAAGTCCGACAGGAAGTGGAGCCCCTCCACCTCGTCGTAGATCAGACCGACGGTCTCGGCCCGCGTGACGTCGTCAGGCATTTTCAAGTCGGGCTCCGCGGGCATGGCGCCATAAGCCGCCCGCGCGCGATCCGCCACAGTTCGACCGTCGGCGTCGCGGACTTCGCGCGCCTGATAATGTCGGAACGCCTGCATCCTCTCCGCCAGCTCCGACCCTCGCAGCACAACCTCGTCCGAGCCGAAGAAGGCGATGAACTGCTCGCGCTCTTCGCGCTGGACCTTCCACGCCTGCTCCAGCTTCACGGGATTGCGGAAGACAGCCCTCGGGGATTTTGACGATGCCTCGACAGCGGCCTTGTACACTTCAGGGCGCGCCGACGCGGGCAGCGTGTAAATGTAGCCGCTGACCAGCCATTCGTCCTCGACTGGCACCAGTCGAGCGATCAAGAATGAGCACGGCGGTGTCCGCGACCACACCTGAGGACCCATGTTGGAGCGGACACGATAAGATAGCTCGTCGATTAGGTTGTCGACGATTAGCGCTTCGCCAGCGCGTCGCTGGACCTCGAAGATCCCCTCGACGACATCCCGCCAGCCGAGCAGCATTTGCCGCTCGTCGTCGGGTAGCTCTGGATGCGCGTCGACGAAACGCTCGACGACGGTGCGACCGTCGGGCAGCCGATGCTGGAGCACGAACTCGTCCAGGAAGTTGCCCACTTCGGCCTCATTGCCCGCGAACACCTTGCCGAAACGTTTCTCGATAGGCTGCTTAACAGCGCCACGGAACTCAGGCCCCTTGGCGAACTCCAGGAGGTCGCGCTTGAGGTCCCCGCTGCGCTCTATCAGTCTTGCACTTGCGGGCATCCACATCCCCTTGCCGGGTCACAAACAGGCATCGTAGGGCCTCCGCGATGGCATTGTGGTGCACCATCGATTATACCAGATACACGCAGGTCCTCGACCTACCCAGCGTGGCACCGAGGCAGGGGATGACTGTCACGCGTGCCGAAGGTAGCTTGCAGCGCACTTTTGAGCCGATCAGCCTCGAACGAGTGGCGACCAAGGTTCGGGGTCCCTGGTCGTGCGGAACTGAGGTCCTACGCGGAAGTGCAGTGCCACCGCGCCCTTGAGGACCCACCGGTCGGGCGCGGCGGCCATGAGTCGCGCCAACAGCCTCTCGAACGCGACGATCTTCCGCAGCCGCACCAGTGGAATGCCCCCCTGCCGTGCTGTCGCCAGGAGTCGCTGCTCGAGGGCCGTGCGAAAGGCGCTGGCGGTCGCGTATCTCACGCCGCGGCCCTACGGAGCGCGCTCTCGTGAGAGACGACCGCGACATCCTTCCCCACGGCGAGCCAGGCGGCGAGGACGTCCTCGCGCGGGGACGAGGGGTACTCGCGGAGGCGGTAGAGCCCGCGCCGGACGCGGCTGAACCGGCCGCTCTTGACACGGTGCGAGAGCAGGGCAAAGCTGTATCCGCAGGCGCGGGCCTGCTCGGTCGTGAAATAGCCGGCCTGGCCGGACGCAATGTGAAAGAGACACGTGCGATCTGGCCGCGTGGCCGTATGGGCCGGCGCATCGGGCATCATCTCGTCATTCATTCGCGGGCCATCTCCTCCAGCGCGGACACCGCTGCATCCAGCGCCTGTTCTGCAATAGGAGGTGATACGCATGAAAATAGTTGTAGGCCTTGACTTATAATTATGGCCATGTTAGCATTATCTTAAGATGAACACGTGGAGAAAATGCGCGGAGGTGCTACACATGGTCAGCACGGCAGGTTCGATCGAACGACAGCGGGCGCTTGAGCAGCTAATAACAGACATTCAGGCGAACGGTGGAATCCTGCGCGTCACGATGGGAAGGCTGCGGGACGTTTGTGGTTGGGACAAACTGGGTAAGTACGTCGTACAGGACATCAGCGACCAACTTAAGAAAGTTGGCATAGGTCACCTTCCTCGCGAAGCCGATCAACTACCTCGTTACCAACACCTGGATGTCCGTGTCTTTCTGACAGACTCCCTAGTCGGCCGATTGATCCTGTCGGTTCAGCAACCATCTGAGTCTGGGGACGAGCTACTACGGCAGGTGGGTGACAATGACGCAGTGATGGTGATCGAGAAGATCCGCGCATTGGTGTGCCATCACGGCGATAACTAGCCAGGCTAAGCCGAGGCGTCAGCGGGGATCATAGTATTGAGCCAAGAGGGGACACCGAACGTCCCCTCTTGGCTCCCCGACGAGGACTCGAACCTCGAACCTAACGGTTAACAGCCGTCCGCTCTACCATTGAGCTATCGGGGAATATGGTATTTGGTCTTGGCTCGGGTTGGCTGGGGAGCCAGGATTCGAACCTGGGCGCCCAGCTCCAAAGGCTGGTGTGCTGCCACTACACAACTCCCCAGTGCGGCGCGAGTCGCGCCGTGGTGCCGAAGGTGGGAGTCGAACCCACATGAGGGAACCCTCACCTCTTTTTGAGAGAGGCGCGTCTGCCATTCCGCCACTTCGGCAAAGCGGGGACGGCGCCCGCTGGGGGCGCCCACACTACGTGCTGGAGGCGACGAGCGGATTCGAACCGCTGATAGAGGTTTTGCAGACCTCCGCCTTGCCACTTGGCCACGTCGCCGGGGGTGGAGCGGAAGACGGGATTTGAACCCGCGACCTTCTCCTTGGCAAGGAGATGCTCTACCGCTGAGCCACTTCCGCGTTTGGATAATGGTGCCGAGGACGAGATTTGAACTCGTACGGGCTAACGCCCACTGCCCCCTCAAGACAGCGTGTCTACCTATTCCACCACCTCGGCAGGGGCAGGAGCGGAGGGATTCGAACCCCCGACCGGCGGTTTTGGAGACCGCTGCTCTACCAGCTGAGCTACGCTCCTACGGAAACGCAGTGGCTATTATAAGCCAAGACGGCAGGCAGTGTCAACGCGGACAGGGCATCGGCACGCCCACTGAACGGTCAACGGACCCCTCTAGGGGGCACCGATGGCCGTTTGGCTAACCCGGGCTAGTCACCCTCGTCTTCTCCCCGATTCGACCGCACCCCCAGCATTGCTACAGAACCCCAAGGCCGTCTGCATACAATATAGCTGACCTGAGGCGAGGAAGCTAGCACCCACCGCGAGAGATGTTGAAGAAGTTGAAGCGCGCCCGATGACGGCTGCCGCCGGATGTACTACAGAGAACCTGTTGGTTGTTCCGTACCAAGTATGCGTGACGCGGAGCGCTACTCGCGAATGAGTTGCTCTAGGTGCCGGTAGCGGCTTGCGACACGGTCGGGTCGAGCCAGCGGCTCCATCAGTCGCAGTAAATCGGACGAAGTCACCGTTCGCCTGGCCTGGATTGCACGCCTCTTGCGCAGCATTCTGGGCACGCCGGCCAAAGCGGCCAGTCTCCCCCGGGCGGGGCTCAGGTCGCCCCGCAGCAGCGCCGAATACTGCACCGACCCCAGATCGTAGGCTCCAATCGCCGGCAAGTAGCGCCAGACTTCCGGAACGGGGTAGTTCTTGACAATCGTCCACAACTTGTTGCGCCCGAGCAAGAAGCTCTTGAACGGGGACCCCTCTTTGCTCGTGCCCGAGTGGCAGTGCAACACCTTCGCCTGCGGGACGTAGCGGCAACCCCAGCCCCTGAGGCGCGCCCTCCACGCCAGATCTACGTCTTCAAGGTAGGCAAAGAAGTCCTCGTCGAAGCCGCCGACGTCGGCAAAGAGCGCGCGCCGGTAGAGCGCCGCGCCAGCGCAGGGACCAAACACCTCCCCCGGCTCGGCAGGCGCATCCTGCGCGGACCTGCCGCCCCACCTATCCCAGGCTATGCCGGCCCGGTCCAGGGCGATGCCGGCGGAGTTAATGATCCCCGGCCGCTGAGCAAAGAGCATCTGGGAAGCACAACTGCCGAGGCGCGGGTCCGACTCCAGGGCGCCGACGAGTTGGGCAAGCCAGTCGGGCTCGACCTGTGTATCATTGTTGAGCAGGGCTACGAATTCGCTTTGCGTGGCGGCGATGGCCTGGTTGTTGGCGGCGGCGAAGCCGAGATTGCGCTGGTTGCGCAGCAGGCGCACGCCGGCAAACTCAGCCTGCACGAGGGCCAATGAGCCGTCGCTCGAGCCGTTGTCGACCAGAACCACCTCCTTATCGACGTAGGTTTGCCTCGCCAGCGCACCCAGGCAGTCACGGAGGAAGTGGACCCCGTTCCAGTTGAGGACGATTACGACGACTTTCGGTGCCATTGGTTGTGGCGACCTGCCTGCTCTAGTGGCGGTACAGCTTCCACCAGTTGAGATACCGCCCGATTTCCCACCG
>JAMCYS010000140.1 GCA_023473795.1 Chloroflexota bacterium
AGTCGAGGTCCTGGGTGGCCTGCCGGTGCAGCTCCGCCGCCTCGGCGAATTGGAACTCGGCGTACCCAGCCTTCCCGCCGTAGTCGCGGGTGCGGATGACCACCGGCATGGGCACCGCGTGGCCGAGAATGATCGCCTGCTGGCGAGTATCGAGTCGCGCCAGGACCCCACGCAAGGAAGAGGCCCCCGACACCCCTGACAGCACCGCCTGGATGTCTCGTTCGTCGTCGAGCAGGCAGGTCACTCGCGTGCCGATCTGCGACATCACCTCGTCGGCGATGCCGCTCGGTCGCTGGTCCACCACCAGCAGAGTGACGTTGTACTTGCGCATTTCGCGGGCGATCGTGCCAAAGATGGTCTGCTCGGCCACCTCAGGGCTGAGAAACTTGTGCGCCTCTTCGATGGTGATCACCAGCTTAGGAGGCTCCTGCGCCTGGTCGCCGAGCGCCTTGTCTTTGGCTTCTACCCATTCCTCGTGCAAGCGCCGGGTGAGGATGTTGGCGACAAGCATGTAGGCGTCCAGGCTGTTGTGCCGTCCGAACTCCAGAACCACGTGCCTGCCGCCCATCAAATACTGGATGAGCGTGCGGGCGGAGGCGCCCACCGCCTGTTCGCGCAAGAAGGGCAGCCGCCCCAGTCTGGTTTCCAGTTTGCGATGCAGGGCGTTGAGAGTGCCCACGTTGAGCCCGTGGGCATCGGCCAGCTCCTCTCGGGCAGGACTGTCGAGAGCCAGAAACTCGGCCAGCCAGCTGCCCCGGGCGAGGCGGGCCAGGCGGTGGACCGACTCGATCATCGGATCGCTCAGGCCGAGCGTCTCCTTGAGCAGCGCGATGTCCTCCGGTTCGACGTCGCCATAGGCGATCTGCAGCAGCTCATCGGGCGAGGCGCCGCGGTTGCGTGAAGAGACCTCGTCCAGGCTGAAAACGGCCACCCGCGAACCGAATAGCTGGCGCAGGCCCTTGACCCGTGTTCCATCTTCGGAGGCTGACTCCCAGCCGTACTCGTTGTGCATGTCGAAGACCAGATTGACCGCGGCCGAGCGCTGCACTATGCCGATAAGCAGCAGGCGGGTGAGAAAGGTCTTGCCGGTGCCCGACTTGCCGAAGACGCCGCTGCTGCGGGCCACGAAGCGCTGCAGGTCCAGATGAACCCTTGCTTCCATGTCCAGGGGATGGCCGATGTAGAAGTGGTTCTCGTCTTCGCCGCCGAAGACGTCGGCGACGTCCTGCTCGCTGGCGTCCGTCACGGCCGAGTAGTGGCTGGGCACAGTCTTCACGGGCATGGGTTGGGCCAGCGCCTGCGGCTCCTCTCGGCCGATGGTGAGCATCGGGGTCACGGCAAGGGTGCCGAAAGTGCTGGTGCCGTCCAACACGGCGGCCACGAAGGGGTCGGAGATGTCGGGAGGTGTCGCGGCGAACTGCTGGCTGCTGGCGGCGAGCTTGACGTCGGTGACCATGCCGAAGAAGCGGCGCTGCCGGCCTTCGACCACCACGTAACGCCCGACCGCCATCTCCTCGACCGACACGCCGGGGTCGAGGCGTATCTCCAGGCCCTCGCTGAGCGAGCCGGACACAACCTGGCCCAGACGTCGCGCCTGCTCGCTCATCCTTGCATCCTGGCCAGCAGCACCGTGAGTCGCTGGGGGTTGTTGCCGAGGGCGCGCGCCAGCTCCTTGCCGGCGGCCACCAGGTAGTCCTGGCGGGCGCCGGCGGCACGGCAGGCGCCTGCCAGGCGCAGGAAGGCGGCGACCAACTCGTCGGCGGGTATCGGCGGCGTGGCCGAGAGTAGAGTAGAAAGGCAGTCGAACTTGACGCTGAACGCAACCAGTTCGGCCGGGGAGCATTCGTAGATGAAGCCGTGCAAGCGGGGCGGGCGGGGTGGCAAATGGCGTCTGAGAACGTCGCCGTCGCGGAACCCTACCACCAGCGCCCGGAACTCTGTGCGCAGCAGTTGGGGCAGCTCGGGGTGCCGGCGGTAGACCTCGTCCTCGTTCTCGTCGTCGCGGCCGCGGGCGATGGGCCGGCGGCCGGGATCTATCGAGCCGGTGCGCGCGTGACAAGCGACGGCGTAGATGTCGGTACTGCCGTCGCTCGCTCGCAACAGTGCGCCGAGGGGCGGCGCGTCGTGTAGTTCGTAGCTCTCGGCCACGAACTCGGTCGTGCTGGCCTCGATCACTTCACCGATGCGGCGTGGCGTCGTCTGTTCCATTCTCGCTCGTGCCTGCGGCCCCAGCTTTACCGGCGATTATACACCGGGTGGGGCGGGCGAGCAAACGAGTCCCAGGGCGAATGTACTGCTGGGCTGGACGAGGACCGCTGCTCTACAGCGCGCGCAGCTGCTTGCCGCGTTCCTTCTCCGAGGTTATGGCCGGCAATCCCGCGCGGGCCAGGGCGGTTTCGAGAAGGACGGCGAACTGGCGCCGGTCGTCGCCGCGCAAGACCGCTTGCTCGTGGGCCTCCAGCAGGGCGGTCGGATAGCCCCGGCCGCGTTCGCACTGGTCCACCACCGCGGCCTGGGCCAGATCAAGTAGCGCCGGGTCGGAGGCGACCCATTCCGGCACCTCCACACGGGCGGTTTCCGGGCCGGCGTTCAAGTAGAAGAAATGGAGCCGGTGCTGCCCGTAGTGGTGCAACGACACCGCCCACTGGCTGCGAAAGAGCGCCGAGCGCTCGCCGGGCGCGAGAAGGCTCTGGAAGAGGGCCCGGTCGGGCAGGTGGCCGAGCGCCCGGCAGAGCTGGACGCCCGCGGGCGCGGCCTCGTCTCCGTACCGGCAACCGTGCTGGCAATCGGGAAAGCGCTCTGGGCAGGCCCACAGCCGCAAGGCGTTGGTGACCTCGCCGTGACGGGGCCGGCTAGTGTAGGCGGCCAAAGGGATGCCGGCAGCGCGCAGTCTGTCGTACTGCGCCAGCACCCGGGGCAGCAAGGTGCTCTGTAGCCACTGCTCCAACCCCGCGCCCTCCAGCGTGCCGAGCATTAGCGTACCGTCCTGCAAGGCCACGGTTGGCAAACCCTCGGGCGTGTCCGCTGCCAGGTCTGCCAGACGCTCACTCTCCAGGCACTGGCGCAGGATAGCCAGCACCGGGCCGGAGACCAGCACCTGCTGCTGGCCGGCGCTGATGTACAGGTCGTCGTCACTGTAGCCCAGTCTGGGCTCGCTGAAGAGGCGTGCCGCCACTTGGGAGCCATAGCGCAGCATCACCAGGCCCACGTTGATGAGGTAGCAGAGGGCGATGCCATGCCGATCCGGCTCCGCCGTGGAGCCATCGCTGGCGAGCACCGACCACTCGGCGGGCAACGCCGCCGGTGCCCTGTGAAGCAGCAGGGGCTCACGAGGCAGCGCCGCCCGCCACGCCGGGCGCGAGCCCTCCACCTTGGCGGCGAGCGCCGCATGGTCGGCAATGCCGGCCATGACTTGGCTCGCCTGGCGCAGCGCGTCGCCTTCGGCCGCGCCGCGAGCGGCCACGGCCCCGGCGACCGCGGCGATCTGGCGACCGACCGCCGCTAGGTCCAGAGTCATCGGCTGGCGCTACCTCCTAAGCGGCGACGCGCTCCATGCGCGCCACCCAGTGCTCTGGGGCGTAGATCTCCTCTAGAGTGGGCAAGTTCAGCGGCGAGTTCCAGACCCGGTTGACGAACTCGAAGCCCCGCAGGTCGACCGCGCGGTTGACGAAGATCTCGCCGGCCCGGTACTGCTCCATCTTGACGTCCAGACCCGTAATCTTGGTGAGCAGCTTCTCGGCGGCGGACTTGTTCTTGGCTCTGCCCTCAAAGCGTTCCTTGAGCAGGCTGTACTTGGGAAGAACGGCTTGCCCGACGGCGTCCATCACGTGGTTACTGAAACCCTCGGCCAAACACATCATCGCCTGAAGCTGGCGGAAGAGGCGCCTCTGCTCGCCGGACATCACCGCTTCTAGACCGGAGGCCGCATGGGGCAGGTTGGCGCCGATGCGGCTCAGAATGCCGCGTAGAGGGCTGCGCTGGGCCTTGAACCCCAGCAGATCGTGGCTCAAAGATTCGAAGTAGCTGAGAAGCAGGTTGTTCTGGTAATCGCGCAGCCAAGGGTGGGCTTCGAACTCATAGGCGTGCGTGGTTTCGTGCAGGGCGATCCACATGCGGAACTGCTCCCCCGGGACCTTGAGCTTGTGTTCCGTCTCGGCGATGTTGGGCTCGACGAAGTAAAGGCGTCCTGTGGTTAGTGGTTCCCGGCCGAGCAACGACATGTCGTATTGCCCGAGCACGCGTTGCGACATATAGCCCATCATCAAGCCCATCTGCCCGCTGAGGAGCATCTGGTTGAGATTGCCGACGATGTGGATGCCGAATGGCTTCTCGTCCATCATGCGGGCGTAGATCTGCTCTATAGGCTCGAACAGGACCTGGAAGTTCTCCACGTTGGCGTCGATCCACTCCGGCCGGGTGTATACGCGCACGTCTTCCAGTTGCCGTGGCAGCGAGCGGCCCGTGTACTCGGCAATCAGCCTCTCACTTTCCGCTACCCAGCCCGCATAGCGGGCCCCCATTGCCGAGCGCGACCACAGGGGTTCGGGGGCGCCGCGACGCGCCGCGATGTAGGCGGCCTGGCGCACCCTGTCCCACTCGACCAGCCGGGGCGAGTCGACCTCCGCGTAGCGCCGGCCGGCGCTCCAGAGAACGCCCGCGGCTAGACCGAGCAGTATTCCCGCTCCAACGTACCGCTGGTAACTTGTCATGAGTATTACCTTAGCACCCGCTCGTCCCCGACGCGGCGGGTGACCCTTTCTCCGTCTAGATGCTCGAGAATGGCCAGCGCGTACCTACGGCTGGTGCCAAAACGGTCGCGAACTTCGGCCACGGTGATCTTGCCCGTGCTGCGCAGCCACTCCACTATCACCGCTACCATCTCCTCATAGGTGTCGGTCGGGTAGACGACCGTTTCCGTCAATTTGATCAAGCGCCCCAGTTCGGCGAGAGCGTCGATTACCGCGGGTTCGATCCCCAGTTCTTGTTCCAGCTCCCCCCGAGAGGGAGGCGCAAATCGTTCCCGACGCAGAGCGCTGAACAGTCTTTCGATCTTGGCGCTCTGCTCGGTAGTGAAGCGCACCGCGTGCTCTGGGGTCCGGGCCTGGGCGCCCTCTTCAATCACGCTGCCGTCTCGGAGCCAGCGCTCCGCGGCGACGGCGAACAGGCGCGGCGGCAGGTTCAGGCGACTCTTCAGCTCCTCTTTGGGCATGCCGCGCCGCAGCGGATACTGGGCATGGAAGGCGCGCAGTACCGAGAGCATCTGCTCGGTCAGCTGCTGCCAGGCTACGGCGTCCACGAACAAGCCGCCGATCGTCAAGACCTCGCCGCGCGCCTGCAAAGCCTCAAGGGCTGCCCGAGTCTCGGCCAGGGTCAAGCCGGCCAATTTGGCGACCGTCTCGGCTTCCTGGGGCGGTTTGGCCGCGAGGGCCTGGCGAGCCAGCTCTTCCGGGTCGCCTTTCTGTTTGGTCGCCAGGGCGGCCAGGAGGGCAGGCTGGAAGCGGCGGTGGCGGCGGGGGTGCACGTCCACGATTTCCCCGCCCCCGATCGTGGCGTTGGGCGTCCGCACCACGAAGTAGTCGCCCTTAACCACCGCTACCGGACCCGCCAACCGCAATTGCGCCCAGCCGGAGCTGCCCGGCGCGAGCTCATCGGCATCGAGGATGCTCACCCTGGCCTCAACCTCGGCGGCGCCAGTGTGGCAGCTAACCGTGGCACCGTGGGCCAACGGCTTGGGTGCCGATTCCAGAACGCGCAGCCGGCCGTCGACTACCTGCGTGGGCGCCAACCAACGCGGCAGGGACACGACGTCGCCCCGGGCGATCTCCTCCGTGGCCAGGCCTGCGAGGTTGATGGCCACCCGGCTCCCCGGCACGGCCGAGTCGACCCTGTGCTTGTGGGTCTGCAACGTGCGGATGCGAGACCGCAATCCGTTTGGCTGTATCTCCACCTCTTGGCCGACCTGGAACGACCCATCGACCAGCGTACCGGTGACGATTGTGCCAAAGCCGGCAATGGTGAAGACCCTGTCCACGGGCAGCCGCGGGCGACCGATATCCCGTTTGGCCGGAGTCTCGGACAGCTGACGATCGATTTCTGCCAGCAGCCGCGGCAGCCCCTGCCCGCTGACGGCGGAGACCGGCAGCAATGGCGCCCCGGCCAACACCGTACCCTCTAGGGTGTCCGCGAGATCGGCCTGCACCAGTTCCAGCCAATCCGGTTCCACGAGGTCGACCTTGGTCAGAGCCACGAGCCCACGTTTCACCTGCAGCAAGTCAACAATCGCCAGGTGCTCGCGTGTTTGCGGCATCACGCCTTCGTCGGCGGCGACGACTAGCAGCGCCAAGTCGATGCCGCCGATCCCAGCCAACATGTTCTTGATGAAGCGCTCGTGTCCCGGCACGTCCACGATGCTGACCTCACGTCCGCTCGGCAGTTTGAGCCAAGCAAAGCCAAGGTCGATGGTCATGCCGCGCTCTTTCTCTTCACGCAGGCGGTCGGGGTCGATACCGGTGAGGGCTTTGATGAGGGTTGACTTGCCGTGGTCTACGTGTCCGGCTGTGCCCACCACGTACACTGCAGTCTCACCTCCCCGCGCGGACGTAGCCAGGCGAAGTGTACCACGGGCTTCCGAGACCGGCAAATGAAGACGGTGGCTCCCTAGGTCCGACAGCGGGACTAGGCAAGCATCTCCAGGACTCGCCAGAGCTCATCGCGCTCGGGTGGCTGAAGTGACGAGCGCCGGCCGTCAGCAGCAACCAGCCACAAACCAGCCTCGAGCGGTAGGGCGCGGCCAATCGTGGAGGCCGGCACGCCCTCTCGCGCCAACACCTGGGCCAGTTTCGCCTGGGGTGGTGCTGCCATCAGCATCGTGCCGCTGGCGATCAAGCGCAGAGGGTCGGCGCCGAGGGCGCGACAGATTTCGCGCGTCGAGGGCAGAAGGGGAATAACGGCAGGCTGGACCTCCAGGCCCACGCCTGAGGCCTGCGCCATCTCGTAGAGCGCCCCCAGAACGCCGCCCTCGGTGGCGTCGTGGAGGGCCGTGGCGCCGTGGCGCGCGGCGGCAAGTCCCTCTTTGACGACGCTGATGCGGTCGATTAACTGGCGCGCCTCGGCCAATAGCGCCTCGTCCACCCGGCCGGCCAGCCGGTCGCCCAGGTCGGTGGCCAGAATGGCCGTGCCCTCTAGACCGGCCCATTTCGACATAACGATGTCGTCGCCGGGACGGGCACCAGCGGAGGTGACGTACTCGGCGCGGCGCGCTTTGCCGACCGCCGTAAGCGAAATGATCGAGTTGGCCAGGCCCGGCGTGACCTCTGTGTGGCCACCCAGCACTTCCACTCCCAGCTCCTGGGCGGCGGCGTTGATCTGGGCCATCGTCCGCCGGATGTCGGCTTCTGTCGTGCCCTCGGGCAACAGCAGGGTGGGAAGCACGCCCACCGGCTCCGCGCCACAAGCCGCGACGTCGTTGCAGGAGACGTGGACGGCCAGCCAGCCGGCATTGGCTACCGCCCCAGTGATGGGGTCGGTAGAGAGAACGCCAACCCATTCGCCGAAGTCGATCACCGAGCAGTCCTCGCCCAGACTGGCGTGTACTAGCACTTCCGGCCGTCTTCTTCCCAAGTGCGAAAGGACCAGGCTCTGCAGTACTTCGGGTGGCAATTTGCCGGTGCGCAATGGCATTGATCAGGCACTCCGTGATGGTCGATCTTCTGGCCGGCGGTCCAGCCCAGTGTAGCAGGGGCGAAGCCGGCCGGTCCACGGCGGCGCCGACGGGCAGCGGCCGCCGGCCGTTGCCGCCGTGAAGAAGAGGGGGCCTAGCCGCGAGCCTCGGTCGCCTCCGGGTTCACGGCGTGGACCGGCGGCAGGCCCTGCAACACGCGCAGGGCGTTGTCACAGGCGATGGCGATCACCTTCTGTTGCGCCTCGGCACTATTGCCGGCGACGTGGGGCGACACCAGCACGTTCGGCAACTCCAGAAGCGAGTTGCCCCAGGGTGGCTCGTGCTCGAAGACGTCCAGCGCCGCTCCCGCCAGCTTGCCGTTCTTGAGCGCCTTGTAGAGAGCGGTTTCGTCGATCACCCCGCCGCGCGAGGTGTTGACGATGTAGGCGGTTGGCTTCATTACGGCCAGACGTTCGGCGTCGATGAGGTTGCGGGTTGACGGCAGCAGGGGAGTGTGCAGGGTGACGTAGTCCGCCTGTGCCAGTAGCTCCTCCAGGGGCACGAAGGTGATCTGATTCGCCGCCGCGTAGGCCTCATCCCTGTACACGTCGAAGGCGAGGACCCGCATATCGAAGCCGCGGGCGCGCCGGGCTACCTTCTTGCCGATTGTGCCGAGCCCGACGATGCCGATGGTCTTCTCGGTAGGGTCGTTGCCGGCGACGCGGGTCCATTTGCCCTGGCGGACGTTGCGGTCGTTTTCCAATACCCTCCGGCTGAGGGCCATCAACAAAGCGAAGGTGTAGTCGGCCACGGCCGTCTCGTTGGCGCCGGGGGTTGTCGTTACCAGGACACCGCGCTGAGTGGCAGCAGGCACGTCCACCGAGTCGTAACCGATGCCGGTGCGGGAGATTACCTTCAGTCGATCGGCGGCCGCCAACACGCGCGACGTGAACGGGTCGACGCTCACGATCGCCGCGTCCATGCCAGGCACCAGCCGCAGCATCTCCACTTCGTCGCGTTTGTCGTGCCAGTAGTGGCTGTGGATAGCGCAGCCGGCATCGCGCAGTTGCTGGAGAGAGGGATTGTCGTCCTTGATCATCCAAGCCGTCAGCAGCACATCGTATTTGGTCAAGAGAGAAGAACCTCACTTTCTTGGCTGGTAAGGGGCGAACCGCGAGGGAGTCTATCAGCCGGTTTGGGACCTGTCAAGAAACAGCGGCGTGCAGCACGGCCAGCGTCTCCCTGGCAGCACGCTCCCAGGTGAATTGCCTTGCCCGCGATAGACCGCGCGTGGCGAGGTCGTCGTGGAGGGCCCGGTCTTGAACCAACCTGGCAAGCCCAGCAGCCAATTCGGGCACGGAGAGCGGATCGACCAGCAAGCCGCAATCGGCCACGACCTCAGGCAGGGAACTGGCGCGCGCCGCTAACACCGGTACCCCGCAGGCCATAGCCTCCAAGGCCGGCAGCCCAAAGCCCTCGTGCAGTGATGGAAAGGCCAGACCATCCGCGGCGCCGAGCAGGGCGGGCAGCTCCCCGGCGGGCACATAGCCCGTCTCCACCACAGCCTCGGAGAGTCCGAGTTGCCGTATGGTCGTAGCCACGTCCTGAGCCCGGTAGCCTCTGCCGCCGGCCAACCCCAGCTGGTGCCGCAGGCCGTATTCGCGCCGGGCGAGCGCGAAGGCTTCCAGCAGACGAACCAGGTTTTTGCGGGCGTGGATCGTGCCAATGGCCAGTAGGTAGGGCTCGCGCAGCCCGTAGCGGGCGGCGACGGCGAGGCCGGCGCTTCTCTCGCCCAGTGGGGCGAACCCCGGGGTTGGCGCTTCCGGTACCACGACGATCTTATCTGCCGGCACGCCGAGGGCTCGCATCAATTCCGCCTTGGTGAACTGCGAGACGGCAATGACTCGCCGGGCAGCGCGCACGCTGAGTCTCGTCCCCAGGCTCAAGTACAGGCGGGCCAGAGGTGGGTGGGCGTCCGGGTAGTGGAGGTAGCCCAGGTCGTGCACTGTCACCACCGCGGGCGGCCGGCAGGCCAGCGGCAGGACGTGAGCTGGCACGAAGAGGACGTGCGGCGGATGCCGGGCCACCTCCCAGGCTAGATGGCGGTGGGTCCAGAGACGCCCAGCCGGCAGAGTACGCACCCGAGCGTTGTCTCGATTTGGCAGTGTGCCGGGCGCGGGTTGTGCGTCACAGTAGAGGACGAACTGGGCCGGGTCGTCCGTCCGCATCATGGCGTCTATAAGGTGGAGGGAGTAGTTCTCCGTGCCCGTTCGTTGGCTGCGCACCGCGCGGCTGATGTCGATTCCGATCAGCACGGCCCACCTCCCGGGCGCAAGTATAGCACCTGACCAGGGGGTGCAGGGCGCGAGTATCGGGAGGCTGGCTAATTGCACTTGAGTTGGACGCTGCTAGCGTCTAGAATACCTCGGCTGCGGCACGATTCCTGGCTTAGAGGACGAGCCCGGCTTGACGCTTCGGGCGCGGCACACTTATATTGAACTGCCGGGGCGCCCGACGGCGCCGGCAACACATCAAAGGAAACAAGGAGCCATCTGACTGACCATGAGTGGCAAGAAACTCGTTATCGTCGAGTCGCCTGCTAAAGCGCGCACCGTGGGCCGTTTCCTTGGCTCCGGCTACGATGTCCGCGCTTCGGTGGGACATATACGCGATTTGCCGGCCAACCGTCTCGGTGTGGACGTCGAGCAGGACTTCGCACCTCACTACGTAATTCCGGAGAAGAAGAAAAGCATCGTCAAGGAACTGCGGGAGCGGGTCAAGGATGCCAGTTCGATCTACCTGGCAACCGACCCTGATCGGGAAGGCGAGGCTATCTCCTGGCACCTGGCCTCGGTGTTGAACACGAAGGACAAGCCCGTGCACCGCGTCGAGTTCCACGAGATTACCTCGGAGGCAATTGGGCGCGCCTTCACCCACCCGCGTGAGATCGACGGTAACCTGGTAAACGCTCAGCAGGCACGCCGGGTGCTCGATCGCCTGGTGGGGTACAAACTCAGCCCGCTTCTGCGCAGTAAGATGAGCAAGAAGGGTCTCTCGGCCGGGCGCGTGCAGTCCGTGGCGGTGCGCCTGGTTGTGGAGCGCGAGCGAGAGATCCAGCAGTTCGAGGCGCGTGAGTACTGGACGCTGGACGCGGAGCTCAGCAAACGGCCGCGCCGGGTGAAGTCAGTCTTCAAAGCGACTCTGCGCACCATCCGTGGTGAAAAGGCCGAGTTGGTGGAAGAGGCCACGACCAATGCCGTCGTCGCCGACCTGCAGGGCGCTGCCTGGCAGGTGCTGGAGGTGAGCAAACGGGACTCCCAGCGGTATCCCGCGGCGCCGTTCACCACCAGCACGCTCCAGCAGGAGGCCTCACGCAAGCTGGGTTTTACCGCCAAGCGGACTATGGCGGTCGCCCAGCAGCTCTACGAAGGTCTGACGGTGGGCGACGAGGGCAGCGTTGGCTTGATCACCTATATGCGCACCGACTCAACCAACCTGGCCGCCAGTGCCGTCGCTGAGGCGCGCGATTTCATCGCCGACCGTTACGGCAAGGAATACCTGCCAGAAACGCCACGCGCTTTCAAGAGCAAGGCTAAGGGAGCGCAGGAGGCCCACGAGGCCATCCGCCCCACGGCGGTGCGCCGTGCGCCGGATGCCGTAGCGCACGACTTGACCAACGAGCAGCTGCGGCTTTATCGCCTGATTTGGCAGCGGATGGTGGCGTGCCAGATGGCCCCCGCCCAAGTGGAGACTACCTCCGTGGACATCGGTGCCGGACCCGCGGGCGCCGAGCCACAGTTTGTATTCCGGGCCACGGGCACGGTGACCAAGTTCCCGGGCTTCACCCTCGTCTACACCGAGGGCAAGGACGAAGGTGAGGAGGTCGAGGCGAAGGCGACGGCGCTGCCTGCCCTGGCGCAAGGCGAGGACCTGGACCTGGTCCGCCTGCTTCCCGAACAGCATTTCACCCAGCCGCCCGCGCGCTACACCGAGGCTTCGCTGGTGAAAGCACTAGAGGAGCGCGGCATCGGGCGACCGAGCACGTATGCGCCAACGCTTTCCACAATCCAGGAGCGCAACTACGTGTTGCGCAGTGGCCGGCAGTTGCAACCGACCGATCTTGGCTTCGTGGTCAACGACCTACTGGTGAAACATTTCCCCAACATCGTGGACCTAAATTTCACGGCCGGCATGGAGGAAGAGCTGGACGAAATCGCCCAGGGCGAACGAGACTGGGTGAACGTCCTGCATGCCTTCTACGAACCGTTCGCCGAGGACTTGCAGAGGGCCGAACACCAGATGGAAAGTGTGGAGCTCAAGCCCGAGCCTGCCGGAATCGACTGCGAAAAGTGCGGGCGGCCGATGGTGATCAAGTTCGGTCGCTTTGGTCGCTTCATCGCCTGCACCGGCTACCCAGAGTGCCGCAACGCCAAGCCATTGCTGGTACCGATCGGCGTGAAGTGTCCGGAGTGCGGCGGCGAGATCGTGGAGCGGCAGACCCGCCGAAAACGGACGTTCTATGGCTGCGCCAACTACCCCAACTGCACTTTAGCCGTGTGGCAACGCCCGGTGCCGGAACCGTGCCCGGTGTGTGGCGGCCTGATGACCAACAACGGCAAGAAGGGAATCGTCTGCGGCAAATGCGGTCACGTGATGGAGGAGCAGCCGGCGGACGAAGCGAGGGCGGCGAGCTGAGAAAGCCGGGCCCAGGTCGGCCGGCCCCGCCCGACGCTCTAGGCCGGGAACTGGAGCAGTACTTGCTCGCTGCTGTCGAAGTGCGGGCGCTGGCGCCGCGAACGGTGGCCAACTACCATCGGGACCTGAGCCGGCTCGTCGACTTCCTGCGGGCGCGGGGCGCTACCTCCGCGGCGACCGTGACCAGGCTTCACCTCCGGGAGTGGCTGAGCCTATTGAGGCGGCAAGGGGTGCCGCCCTCCACGGCGGCACGCCTGGCTTTGGAGGTACGCCATTTCCTCCGCCACACCGCGCCGGTAGACGCGGCGGCGGCGTTTTCCGATCTACCCTTGCCCCGGGCGCCGCGCGCTCCCCTGCCTGCCCTTTGCCACGCGGACGTGCTCATGTTGTTGGGCGCCCCGGGCGAAGACAAACTGGGGCTGCGCGACCGAGCCGTGCTGGCTGTGCTCTACGTCACGGGCCTGCGGCTGGGGGAACTGGTAGCGTTGGACCTGAAGCAGGTCGACCTCTCGGGTGGCCAACTCCTCTGCTGGGACGGCGCGGGCCGTCCACGCCCCGCGCCCTTGGGGCCACAGGCACTGGCGGCGCTTGCCCGCTATCTCGCCGATGCTCGCCCCCGCTTCGCCGAGAGCTCGGGCTCAGCAGCGCTGTTCCTCAGCCAACGCGGGCAGCGACTTTCGGCCAGGGCGGTGGAGGGGCTCGTCCGGCGGCACGGTCGCGAATGTGGCTTTGATGTGACCCCGCTCCGCTTACGGCAGACTTGCGCTCAGCACTTGCGCGAAGGGGGGGCCCGAGCCTATGCTGTGCAGCAACTGCTAGGTGCGACTCTGACCACGTCCAGGCGAGTGCCGTCGTCAACGTAGGCCGTCATTGCGGGACTCCGGACCTGATTCGCCGTTCCCACCCCCGTGGGCGCTGAATCCGGTGGCTGTGTAGGGTATAATAAGCGACGCGCACGCCGGGCAGCTGCGGGGAGAGCTGCCCGGCGACTATGCCCAGCCAAGGAAAGGAATCTGTGCAAAACAGGCTAGAAGCGCTTCGCCAACGAATGGGGGAGGCGGGGGCCGACGCGATCTTGATCAGCCAGCCCAACAACCGGCGCTACCTAACCGGCTTCACCGGTCACGACTCCCCTTCCGGCAGTAGCGCTGGCTGGCTATTCGTGACTCCGACAGAAGCACTTCTCCTCGTCGGCTTCCTGTCGCTGGAGCAGGCGCAGCGAGAATGCCCGGACTTTGGCCATTTGGATACGGCTGGCAAGCCCGCGGTCTTGGTGGGCCAGCTGGCTCGCGAGCACAGCCCGCAGCGCCTGCTTTGCGAAGGCAGCCACCTTACCTACGCCGCCTTCAACGAATTGCAGGCTCAGCTGCCTGCCGGATGCGAGCTCGTGGCTGTCGAGGGCTGGGTCGAAAGGCAGCGGGCGAGCAAGGATGAAGGCGAGGTCGCCAAGATCCAACGTGCCGCCGAGGTCACCGACGCGGCGCTGCAGCACGTTCTGGGAATCGTCCGCCCCGGGCTGACGGAGCGTCAGCTGGCTTGGGAGGCCGAGAAACATATGCGCGAGCACGGCGCCGAAAGCCTGGCGTTCGACGTGGGTGTGGCCGGTGGCCCGAACAGCTCCTTGCCGCACAACCCGCCCGGTGAGCGGCCCTGCCAGTCCGGAGAGCCGATCTGGATCGACATGGGCGCCCAGGTGGATGGCTATTGCGCGGATCTCACGCGTACCTTCTGCCTGGGCGAGCCAGAAGCGCGGCTGCGCGAGGTCTGGGACTTGGTTCACAGGGCGCAGCAGGCTGCTATCGCGCAATGTCGGCCGGGCATGACCGGGCGCGAGGTGGACAGCATAGCTCGCGACATCATCGCCGAGGCGGGCTACGGGGACAAGTTCGGGCACAGCCTTGGTCACGGGGTGGGCTTGGTCGTGCACGAGTTGCCACGTTTGGCGCAGACATCGAGTGACGTGTTGGCAGAAGGGAATATCGTGACCTTCGAGCCTGGCGTCTACCTGGAAGGCTGGGGAGGAGTCCGGATCGAAGACCTGGGGGTCATCCGGGGAGGGAAGGTGGAACTGCTCTCGGCTGCGCCCAAGCGATTGGTCGTGGGCTAGAAACCCAACTAGGGGGAGACGATGGAGATTGTAGTGTCTGGCAAGCGCCAGGAAGTAGCTCCGGGTTCGCACATCTGCCAGCTCTACAACCAACCCGGCGAAGCCCTCGATGTCTCTGTGTCCCTCCTGCGCAACGGCCTGGCCAGTGAGGATAGGTGCTTCTGGGCTGGGCCCGAACAGTCGGCGGTAGAAGTGCAGGCGGCTCTGGAACACGCCCTGGCGAAAGCGAAGCGCTCTCCGGCCCCCGGGCAGCTGACTTTCATAACCGAGAAAGATGCTCTGCTGAACGGCGGCCGCTTTGATGCCTATCATCTGGTATCGGCGCATCAGACTTTCATCGCCCAGTCCGTCAAAGATGGCTGGCGCTTAGTGCGGGGCGTCGTGGATATGACCTGGCTCACCCGCGGCATCGCCAGTTCCCAGGACATTCTGAAATACGAGGCAGCCTGCGATGCCGTGTTCACATTTCAGAATGCGCCTATAGTGGCCGTCTTCCAGTACGACTACAGCCGGCTGAGCGGGGCCGTGGTTGTCGAACTGCTTAAGCTGCACCCGATAGCCATTGTGGGCAACTTCATCAAGCGCAACCCCTACTATCTGAATTCCGAGGAGTACCTGAAGAAGATACTCCAAATTGACAGAGAACGGCGAAGACAGCCGCTCTAGCGGAGGCAAGGATGATCACACCAGGCGAACTGCGAAAAGGCATCGCCATCGAAATCGATGACCAATTGTGGGGCGTCGTCGAGTATGAACACATCAAGATGGGCCGTGGCGGTGCCCTCGTCCGCCTCAAGATACGGAACTTGCGTTCTGGCTCCCTCACCGAACGTACCTTCTCCGCCAGCGAGCGCTTTCGCCGCGTCTTCCTCGATCGCCGCAAGGTGCAATTCCTCTACGCCGACGACGATATGTACCACTTCATGGACGTGGAGAACTTCGAGCAACTAGCCCTCCCGGCCGACCGCATCGGCGAGGACAAGAACTACCTTACCGAGAACCTCGTGGTCGATCTCTCGATGTACAACGATGAGCCTCTGACCTTGGACCTGCCGGTGACCGTCGACCTGCGGATCGACTACACCGAGCCAGGTTTCAAGGGCGACACCGCCACCGGGGGCAACAAGCCCGCCACGCTCGAGACCGGTGTGCGAATAAACGTGCCTCTCTTTGTGGAGACCGGCGACGTGGTCCGTGTCGACACTCGCACTGGCCAGTACCTGGAGCGTGTCAAGCAGTAGCGTGATCAACGTTCTTTCGGTTGGCGAGACCAATCGCTACCTGCGGGAGCTGCTCGAGTCGGATGAGCTGCTGGCGGATGTATGGGTGCGCGGCGAGGTTTCCAATCTCTCCCAGTCGATATCGGGGCATCTCTGGTTCACGCTCAAGGACAGTGATGCCCAACTGCGCTGCGTTGTCTTCCGCGGCCAGCTACCGTACGTAGGCAATCGGCCTCAGAATGGATTGGCCGTGGTGGCGCACGGACGCGTCTCGTTGTACGAAGCCGGGGGACAGGTGCAGTTGTACGTCGACCTCGTGCAACCGCAAGGGATGGGCGAACTGTACCTTCAGTTCGAGCGGTTGCGGCGGCAGTTGGAGCGCGAAGGCCTGTTCTCCGCGGCTCGTAAGCGACCACTACCGATTTTTCCCAAGCGGATCGCGGTCGTCACATCTCCAGCCGGGGCCGTCCTGCACGATATCTTGAACGTCGTCCGCAGACGCTATCCCTCTGTAGAGGTGGTGCTGGCGCCGACCGTTGTTCAGGGTGAGGCTGCGGCCCAGAGCATCGCCGCCACCATCGGCCTGATCAACGAGCTGGAGGGCATCGACCTCTTGATTCTGGCCCGGGGCGGCGGCTCGCTGGAGGACCTCTGGCCCTTCAACGAAGAGGCGGTGGCGCGCGCCATCTTCGCTTCCCGCGTGCCGGTGGTCAGCGGCGTGGGTCACGAGACCGACGTGACCATAGCCGACCTGGTAGCCGATCTGAGGGCGCCTACCCCCTCGGCGGCGGCGGAGCTCGTGGTGCCGGATAGGCGCGAGCATCTGGCGCTAGTGGCCGCCTACCGTCTGCGGCTCGACGGCGCGGCGCAGGCGACAATCGAGGCGGGACGCAACGAGCTGACGCGGCGACGAGCCGCGCTGCTGGAGATGGTGCCGCCGCCACGATTCCGGCAGTGGCACCAGCAGCTCGACGAGCTCTGGGGTCGCGCGCTTACGGCCACCGGGCACCGACTGGCCCTGCGGCGCGAGAAAGCACGCTCGGCTGGCCTGCAGCTGCAGGCGCTCAGCCCTCTCGCGGTGCTGCGGCGCGGCTACAGCATTTGCTGGCTGCTGCCAGCGGGCGAGCCGGTACGATCCAAGGCTCAGGTCGAGCCCGGCGACTCCCTGGCGGTGCAGGTTATTGACGGCAGCTTCCCGGTTGTTGCGGGGTAGTATTGAGGCACGGAGGAGGCGCGGTCGTGGGGGCTGAGGAGTTGGACTTCGAGGCGGCGTTCGCCAGGCTGGAAGAGACCGTTCGCATTCTCGAACAGGGCGACCTACCGCTCGCGGAATTGGTCGCAACCTATGAAGAGGGCGTGCTGATCAGCGCCCGCTGTGCCCAGCTACTGGACGCGGCGGAATTGCGAATTAGCCAGGTCGCCCAGCGGGTGGATGGGACGGTAGAGTTGCTCCCCTGGGCGACGAGTGGACATGCCAGCGATCGGCCCGCTGACTCCGCTATGACTGACTAACAATGGCTGAGCTGCTGGCCAATCGCGTTCTGGTCGTCCCGCTCGCCGCCTGGCTGGTGTCGCAGTGCCTCAAGGTTGTCCTGGGTTGGCTCATCGACCGGAGGGTAACCTGGAGCTACTTCACCACTTCGGGCGGCATGCCCAGCTCCCACTCCGCCCTCGTCGCCGCAGTGGCCACGGCGATTGGCCGCCAAAGCGGGGTCGGTTCCCCCCTCTTCGGCGCCGCCGTCATCTTCTCCGTGATCGTGATGTACGATGCGGCGGGCGTGCGGCGCACTGTGGGCACTCACGCCAAAGTGCTCAATATGCTGCTGGATGAGTTCTTCGTGCGGCACCAGATAGATGAAGCGCGTCTCCGCGAGTTGGTGGGACATACGCCGACGCAGGTGGCGGCAGGGGCGCTGCTAGGAATGACTTTGGCGCTACTTCTGGCCTAGGAACCGCCGGCTGGCAGAGTGAGGCCCGTCAGCAGACCCCACTGCGCGGGTGGCCAGTACGATACCCAAGCCACGCCCACCATGTTGTCGCGGGGCACCATACCCCAGACGTGAGAATCACTGCTGTTGTTGCGGTGGTCGCCCAGGACGAAGTAGCTGTCGGGCGGCACGGTCGTGGGTGGATAGTCGTACTGGGGAGCGTCGACGATATACGGTTCGGACAGTGCGGTGCCGTTCACGTATACTTTGTCCCCCTTAACCTCGACCCTATCGCCCGGCACGCCGATCACCCTCTTAATGTAATCCCTATCGGGGCTCTGCGGCGCCCGGAAGACGACGATGTCGCCGCGTTCGGGTTCGCGGAATAGAACTACCTTCGGCTGCTCGGCGTTCACGGCCTGAGGGAAGAAGCGGGCCAGCGGGCTGAGATCAACCTCCCAGTAGATTGCCTTGTTGATCAGCAAGTACTGGCCGTCGAAGAGCGTTGGCTCCATGCTGTGGCCTTCGACCTTGAAGTTCTGGACCACCGCGCGCACCAATAGAAAGATAAGGACTGTGAGCACGATCGTCTCGAAGACTTCGCGGACGGTGGATCTCATCGGCTAGAGAGGGTTACTCCTGAGCGTATTCGCAAGCATTATAGTCTAAAGTGCAGGAGCCATGCCATGCAGACGAGGGGAGTAGCACCAAGTACGGCGGTGAGCCAACGGCGCTAGCGGCCGCTGCTGCCCCAGCCGCGCCCGGCTCGCTCCGTCGCCGGCAAGGCGTCGACCTCGACAAACTGGGGCGAGACGAATGGCAGGACGATCAGCTGGGCGATGCGTTCTCCCCGGCCCACGACCTGTGGCTCGGCCGTGATGTTGGAGACCGCCACGTAGAGTTGCCCCCTGTACCCCTGATCTACCGTGCCCACGTGCACTAGCAGTCCCCTCGCCGCCACACTGGAGCGACCGGCCAGCATCGCATAGTGGCCCTCGGGCAGGGCCACGGCCAGGTTCAACGGTAGACGAACGGTCTGGAACGGGGCGATCGCGGTTTCCGAGACCGTTAGCACGTCCGTGCCGGCGTCGGTGGTGAAGGGGCGATACGTGGCCGGTAGGTCACGGTCGAAACGAACGTAGTCGATGCGCAAGGCTGCCTCCTTATACTGACAAGCGCTGGGAGGCAATGATACCAGGAAGGGTAGGGGTAGAAAAGAGAGCGGGTAGCCGCTGCCGCGAGGCTAGGCGCTCTCCTGCACCAAACCGTGGCGAATGGCCCAGGTCACCGCCTGCACCCGGTTATCGAGGTGCAGTTTCTCCAACATGCGGCGCAGGTGGTTCTTGACGGTGTTCTCGGAGATGGCCAGAATCTTGCCGACCTCGCGGTTGCTATTGCCGGCGGCGATGCAGCGGAGCACCTGCAACTCGCGCTCGGTGAGTAGACGCTCTCCTGGCGGTTGGAGACGAGGAGCGGGCGGCTTATCCCGTTTGCTGGCAAACTGCAGCAGTAAGCGGCTGGCGACGGCACCCGAGATCGGTGCTTCGCCATCGGCGATGCCCTGCAGGAGCCTAAGCAGGTCGTCGGGTGCCACGTTCTTGAGCAGGTAGCCGGCGACGCCCGCCCGAATGGCGGCAAACAGGTCCTCGTCTGAATCCGACACAGTAAGCATCACGATCTTGGTCGCGGGCAGCTCCTGGAGGATGAGGCGAGCGGCCTCGACGCCGTCGTAATGCGGCATGCGTACATCCATCAGGATAACGTCCGGGCGCTTCGCTCTGGCCTGGACCAGCGCGTCCAGGCCGTCAACTGCCTGCCCCACCACCTCGACCCCGTTGTCCGCCAGCAGCGACGCTAGACCGTTGCGAAACAGGGGATGGTCGTCGGCGACCAGGACTGTACCGATGGCCGGCATTTCCTTCACCTCACGGCTGTGGTCACGCGTTCGTCGTGGATTGGCTCTGTCTGGACTGGCTCGGACTCGACCGGTACGTATTCCTCATCAGCTGCTTGACCCACCAGGCGCTCGAACTCCCTGGGATGCTCTTCTAGCATCCGCTCGGCCGAGATTCTGCCGGTGAAGATGGTCTTGTCGAATGGCAGGGCGTGCGCGCTGAAGTGCGCCCCGTACATGTGCCAGATGATGATGGTTAGCACGGCGAGCAGGGCCTCGCCGCCGTGCGCCGCCTTGGCCGCCGGCACCAGCTGGCCGGGGATGAGCTGCGTCACCTGGACGGGGAACCAGATGACGATGCCGGTGATGATCATCATGGCCCCGCCCCAGATGATGCCCCAGTACTCGAACTTCTGGCGGAAATCAAAGCGGTCGTGGCGCGGCTTACTCTTGACCAGGCCGGCGTAGTGGAAGACAAGGTGCAGGGCCTCCCTCACGTCGTTGAGGCCCGGCAACATCGACGCCGCACCCTTGCGAACGAAGAGCACGTAGGCGACATAACCGACATGGTAGACGGATTCGAGCACGAAGACGGCGGCGAAGAAATGGTGGATCTGGCGCACCATCTCGATGCCGCTCATAGCGCCGATCAGCCAATCGGCCCAGGGAGCAGTGTGGAACTTCTGGGGTATGCCAGTCAAGGAGAGCATGGTGAACGAGAGTATCAGCAACGCGTGCTCCAGCCGCTGGTTCAGCGTGAAGCGGATGAAGTAGGCCGGTACTTGCTGTAGCGGACGAACCGTTCGACTGATATTGGCCAAGTCGGTACTACCCCCTCTGCCCGCGCCCGAAGCGCAACCGCAGGCGTTGGATGATCTCTAGCACGATGAAGGAAAGTAGGCTAACCACGATGAGTGGAATCACTATCTGATAGAACAGGTTAATGTAGTAGACCAGCGGTGAGGAACTGGTGCTCGGTTCGTAGTGGCCGATCCAGGCGCCGGCAAAATTGGCCGCGGCGCCAGGGTGGCACTTACTGCACGTCGCCGGCAGGTTGGCTGAGAAGACCGACGACGCCGGGTCGCTCGGCTTGCGGATGTCATGCACCGCGTGGCAGTCAGTGCACACGGCCTTATAGCACCACACCGTCGGATAGTTGGTCTTGTAGATTGTCGCCGTGATGCCGTGGAACTCCTTCTGGTAGGTGGCCGTGACTTTGGAGGAGAGGCCATACTTGGCCATCTTCTGCTCGTCACCATGGCACTTGGCGCAGAGGTCGGGCGACTCGATCCGGAACTCGGCCGTGCGCGGGTCGGGTATGTTGTGCACGCCGTGGCAGTCGGTGCAGACGGGCACGTCCGTATTGGCCTCATTGATCAGGGCCGATCCGTGAACGCTGGCAGCGTAATCCTGGTAGATCGAGTCGTGGCACTTCGCACAGGTCCGCGAAATGCGTTGCCTTGGCTGGTCGGGAGGGGCCACGTCGTGGGCGCCGTGGCAGTCGGTACAGCTGGGAGCCGTCTTGTTGCCACTGGCGATCAGGCGGCCGTGCACGCTGTCCTGAGCGGCGTGATAGTTATCGCTGTGGCATTTCTGGCAGAGTTGGTCGGCGTTCAAGGCGTAGTCTCGGTAGGTTTGGGCCGAGGGCTGGGGATGCGGGTAGCCGCTGATATCGGTATGGCAATCCACGCAGGCCACGCCCTGCGAGCCGTGAACTGAGGCCTCGAACGTCGCCGCGTCCGCGGCCACCGGCACCTTCTGGCCGTCGGCGAAGGCCATCGTCGGCCCGGCATTCTTGTGGCAGGCTAGACAGGTGTCGTTCTTGCCGGCTGGAGCCGTTGCCTGCGCGGCCGGCTGGACGGGCGGAGCCGGCGCCTCTGTCGCCGCCGGGCTCGCGGTCGGAGCGGCCGGCGCAGCCATAGCCGTGGCGGCGGGAGACGGGGTGGCCGGCAATGGCGTTGGGTTGGCGGGCTGAGTTGCCGGGACGGCTGGCTGGGTCGCCGCTGGTGCTGTCGTGGCTGCCGGGGGCGGAGTCGCCGCTGGGGCTTGCGTCGGCAACGGGGTGGCTGGGGCCGCCGCCGCGACCGGATGGCAGGCGAGACACGTGGCACTCGTCCGGCCGGCGTGATCCGCCGGCGCCGGCTTGGGCCCCGTGGGGCCGTGGCAGACGAGGCAATCACTGCGCCCTTCCAGCGGATGTGGGGTGACGGGCACGGCCGCAGGCGCCGCCAGGGCTGTGGCCACCCAGAGCAGCGCCACAAGGGTAGGGACTGCCGCCAGGAGTAGCGCGTGAGGACGGCGCAAAATCATCGAGGGGCTCCTCCTTGGAGACCACCCGGGCGACACTGCCCGCGGTCGCATCTATGGCCTGCCGCCAGTTCGCACGCTCGCGCACGACAAACGGCGGAAGTCCACTCTACCCTCTCCCCCGTATGCCGGACTAGACGGTGGTACTTAGTCTCATCAGCTAAGCGCCACCAGCGTAGCGCCGGCGGAGTGACTAGGCCATAGCACGAAAGTACTATTTTGCTTAGTCACACTGGGCGGTTGCCAGGGCTGCGGAGTACTAAGAACTAGTCCTAGTGGCCAGGTGTCAGCCGCTGAGGAGGGAAATCAACCGACAGGGCCGCTAGGTGGGGGCCTCACGGGCGCAGGGCGGCGTCAGCAAATGCGTGGCAATAGTTCGCCCGCCAGCATATCGACCACACGAGTACCGCCGATCGTCGTGCGCAGCAGCACCCTGCCACGCGGCTCCGCCACCGCCTCGCCGATAATGGCCGCTTCGGCCCCGTAGGGCAACTGTCGCAGGCGACGCAGCACGGCCTCGACGTCCCGGGCGGCAACGAAGGCTACCATCTTGCCCTCGTTGGCCACGTACAAGGGGTCAAAACCGAGCAGCTCGCAGGCCGCCTTCACGCCCGCGTGAATGGGTAGATGGTCCTCTCGCAGAAGGACTCCGACGCTCGATTGGCCCGCGATTTCGTTGAGGGTCGTCGCCAAACCGCCCCGCGTGGGGTCGCGCAGGGCGTGGACTTCGCCCGAGGCGAGCATTTCGGCCACGAGGTGATTCAGCGGCGCGACATCGCTGGCGATTTCTGTGGAAAACGAGAGCCCCTCGCGGGCGCTGATCACGGCAATGCCGTGGTCGCCCAGGCTGCCGGTGATGATCACCGCGTCTCCCGGTCTGGCGTTCTGGCCGGCGATATCTTGGCCTGCCGAGATTGTCCCGACACCTGCCGTGGTGACGAACAGCCCATCGGCAGAGCCCCGTTCCACTACTTTGGTATCCCCGGTCACGATGACCACGCCGGCCTCGGCCGCGGCGGCAGCCATGCCGGCCGCAACTCGCTCCAACGTGGTCAGCGGTAACCCTTCCTCGACGACGAAAGCCGCCGAGAGATAGAGCGGTCTGGCGCCGGCGGTCGCCAGGTCGTTGACCGTGCCGCAAACCGCCAGGCGACCGATGTCGCCGCCGCGAAAGAAGAGCGGCTTCACGACGAAAGCGTCGGTGGTGAACGCCAGTCGACCGGGCGGCAGAGCCAGGGTCGCCGCATCGTTCAGTTGCCTCAGTGGTTCGCTGCCCAGGTGGGGCAGAAAGACCCGCTCGACCAGCTCGTGGCTCAAACGGCCGCCGCTGCCGTGGGCCAGAATGATTCGCTCTTCACTCATCGCGCCCTCGCCAGCGATGAGTCTCTCCCTCCAACCATGAGAACCAGTCCTGCAGTCCGGCACCTGAGCGGCAGGACACTTCGAACACCGTCAGGCCCGGGTTGATACTCAGGGCGGCACTCCTCAACCGGTGCAGATCGCAATCCGTATAGGGGAGCAAGTCGATTTTATTGATTAGGAAGACCCGAGCGTCCCGAAAGAGGGCCGGGTACTTCAGGGGCTTGTCGTCGCCCTCGGTGACGCTGACCAGCGCTATCTTGGCCGCCTCGCCTAGGTCGAACTCGGCCGGGCAGACCAAGTTGCCCACGTTTTCGATGAGCAACAGATGCAGGTCCGTCAGGTCCAGGGCGCACAGGGCTCGCTGGACCATCTGAGCGTCGAGATGGCAGCCGCCGCCCGTGTTGATCTGTACCGCGGTCGTGCCGTGGCGGCGAATGCGGTCGGCGTCGAACGAGGTGGCGATGTCGCCCTCGATGACGGCCAGAGAGAGGCGATCCTTAAGGTAGTCAATCGTGCGCTCTAGCAGGGTGGTCTTGCCTGCGCCGGGCGAGCTCATCAAATTGACCGCGAAGATCGAACGGCCGAAGGCAGCTCGGTTGTCCGCGGCGACGGCGTCGTTCGCGGCCAGGATGTTTTGCCCCACTTTGATTTCCATGGGCTCCCCCTAGGCTCTGCCGTAGGCGTAGTAGGCCGTGCAGGCTCCCTCCGCGGACACCATGCAGGGGCCCACGGGACGCTCTGGCGTGCAGGCGACCGCGAAGAGCGGGCACTCCGGTGGCTTGGTCGCACCACGCAGCACTCTGCCGCAGGCGCAGCCGGCCGGTTCGCGACTGGCCGGCACGTCAACTGGGAAGGCCAGCGCCGCGTCGTGGGCGGCAAACTCGCTGCGCGGACGCAGCCCGCTGCCGGGAATGGAACCCAGGCCGCGCCACTCGGCAACGGATGCCGAGAAAGCCGCGGCCATGGCCTCCAGCGCGGCAGGGTTGCCATCCTGCCGGACCGCCCGCCCGTATTGATTGACGACGGCGGGCCGCGCCGAGCGAGCCAATCGCGCCAGGTCCAGAATCGACCGCAGGATATCGAGGGGTTCGAAGCCGGTGATCACGGCCGGCAGGCGGTAGTCAGTGCTCAGAAAGCGATAGGGCGCCTCGCCGATGATCGCACTCACGTGGCCTGGCAGGATCAGGCCGTCGAGCTGCACCTCGCCCGAAGCCAGCAACGCCCGCAAAGCCGGCGGCACCAACTTGTGCACGCTGAAGACGTAGTAGTTGGACACACGGCGCTGGCGCGCCTCGAGCAGGGAGGCGGCGACCGTGGGCGCGGTGGTCTCGAAGCCAATGCCCAAGAAGACCACTTGCCGGCTGGGGTTAGCCTCGGCAAAACGAAGCGCGTCGGTTGCCGCGTAGACCACGCGCACGTCGGCGCCGGCGGCGCGGGCCTGCTGCAGGCTGCCCCTGGCCCCGGGCACCTTGATCATGTCGCCAAACGTCGCCAGCGTGACCCCCGGCGCTGCCGCCAGGGCGAGGGCGTGGTCGATATCCCGCTGGGCGGTAACGCACACGGGGCACCCCGGCCCGGAGAGCAGCTCCACGCTGCCCCCCAGGAGTTGACGAACGCCGCTGCGGAAGATGGCCACGGTGTGCGAGCCGCACACCTCCATTAGACGCAGCGGTCTGTCCCCCATCTCTGCCCGGATGGCCGCCACCAGGACTCGCGCCAACTCGGGGTCCCGGAACTCGTCTAGGTACCGCAAGCCAGATCCTCCGTGCCCTCTACCTCGATGCTGTCGATATACAGCTCCCGCCCGGAGACGATAGCGGTGTCGCCTGAGTTGCAGTGGGGGCAGACGAACTGGAACTCGGCGACTCCGAATTCACGACCGCAATCCCGGCAAGCCGCCCGCAGGGGCCGCCGCTCCGCCGCTAGAAGCGCGCCCTCGGCAATTGTACCTTTGGCCAGAACGTCCAGGTAGAACTGCACCGACTCCGGGTCAACCTGGGTCAAGTCGCCGACGACGATGCGAATGGAGGTGATTCTGACCGCGCCGCCCTTCTCCCCCGCTGCCAGGGCGATCTTGAGCAGACTTTCGGTGATCGACAGCTCGTGCATTACGTCTCCAGCAGCGAGTTGGCCACGAGAGCCTGACCCAGCGCCAGGCCGCCGTCGTTGCAGGGCACCTGGTGTTGAGTATAGACCTTGAACGCATCGTTCTCCAGCAGGATCAGGCACAGGGTCAGCAAGGTGGTGTTCTGGAAGACGCCACCGCTCAGCGCGACTCGCTGCAATCCGTGTCGCCGCCGCACCCATTGGCAGCCCGCCAGCACGGCTGCGGCGAGCCCTTTATGGAACCTGGCGGCGATGGCACCGGCGGGCGTTGCCGCGGCGGCGTCGGCCAGCACTGCCCGAATGAGCGGTCGGTGGTCCAAGACGAACCCCTGCCCGACCGGCATCAGAGGCAAATGGTAGGCGCCTGTATCCCTGGCGTCGACTGACATCTCCAGCTCGATGGCGGCCTGGCCCTCGTAGTTGACTGCCTGGCGCACGCCAGCCAGGGCGGAGACGGCATCGAAGAGGCGGCCACAGCTAGAGGTGGCGGGGGAGTTCAGCCGGCCGCCGACCTGACGACGCAAGACCTCCTCCTCTGAACGGTCCAGACCAGGCAGCCCTTCCCTGTGCAGGTGGCCTCTGAGGAGCGCCAGCGCGCCAACCCACTCACCCGCGGCGGCGGCGAAGCTCAGCGCCGTGCGGCAGGGCCTGGCGATGGCAGCGGCGCCGCCCGGCAGCGGCACATAGGCGAGCTGGCCAACGCGCTGGAACGAGGCGGGGCTGGCGATCAGAAACTCCCCTCCCCAGACGGCCCCATCCGAACCGTAGCCGGTGCCGTCAAAGGCCACGCCGATAACCTGGCCCTGGAGCCCGTTCTCGGCGAGGCAGCTGGTGACGTGGGCGTGGTGGTGTTGGACGCCGACCAGCCGCTTGCCCTCGCCCGCCGGCCCGAGGGCATACTTCGTCGAGAGGTAGTCGGGATGTAGATCGTAGGCCAGGGCCTTGGGCGCCACTCGGAAGAGGTGCCGGAAGTGAGCGACGCCGGCCTCGAAGGAGCGTAGGGTTTCCCAGTTCTCGAGGTCGCCTACGTGGTGGCTCAGGAAGGCGTAGCCGTCGCGCGTTAGGCAGAACGTGTTCTTGAGTTCGCCGCCGCAAGCCAGCACCTGCCCCTTAGCGCTCTCCAGCCGCAGCGGGTAAGGAGCGTAGCCGCGCGACCGCCGGAGCAACATCTCGCGGCCCTGAAAAGTCCTGGTCACCGAGTCGTCGCAGCGCACCCCTATCTCTCGGTCGTGCCAGAGGAAAGCGTCCGCCAGCCCGCTCAACCTCTCCCTGGCTTCCTCGTTGTCGATGGCTAACGGTTCTTCGCTGTGGTTGCCACTGGTCATCACCAGCGCCGCGGGCATCTCGCCCGCCAGCAGCAGATAGTGCAGGGGAGTGTAGGGCAACATGACGCCCAGCCAGGCGTTGTGCGGGGCGACGGCTGGGGCAACTGGTCCCCCTGCCCGACGGCGCATGAGCACGATGGGTCGCTGGGGGGACTCTAGTAGGTGCCGCTCGTCCTCGTCGGCGTGGCAAAGGCGTTCCACAGTCGCCGAGTCGCGGGCCATTACGGCGAACGGCTTCTCGCCCCGCCCTTTGCGCCGGCGCAACTCGGCCACTGCCTCCTCGTCCGTGGCATCGCAGGCCAGGTGAAAGCCACCCAGCCCCTTCACAGCCACGATGCGCCCATCCTGAAGCAGCGCGCGGGCGGCCTGGATGGCCTGCTCGCCGGTCAAGGTTTGCCGCGGGGCCACCAGCTCCACCTGGGGGCCGCACCGGTCGCAGGCGTTAGGCTGGGCATGGAAGCGGCGGTCGGCGGGGTCGTGGTACTCGCCCTCGCACTCAGGGCACATCGCGAAGGCCCGCATGGTCGTCTTCGGGCGATCGTAGGGGATGTCCTGGACGATGGTGAAGCGTGGGCCGCAGTTGGTACAGTTGATGAAAGGGTACCGGTATCGCCTATTCGCGGGGTCGAACAGCTCGCGCCGGCAGTCTTCGCAGATCGCGACGTCGGGCGACACCAGGGCCAGACCACTTTCGCGCTCCTCGCTCTCCTGGATGGAGAACGCCGGATAGCCCACCGGTGGCAGGCGAGTGACCTCAACTCGTTCGATCCGGGCCTGCGGCGGCGCTTTGATGGAGAGGTCGCGCAAAAAGGCGGCGGTCGAGGTGCCTTCTACTTCCAACACCACGCCCTCGGTTGAGTTCAGTACCCAACCTGTGAGGCCGTACGCTTGCGCCAGTCGGTAGACGTGGGGCCGGAAGCCGACTCCTTGCACCACGCCGCGGACGACTACCCGCAGGCGACTAGGCATTGTGGAGACCATATCACCCCCAACCGCGCGGCCACTAGGTCGGACCAAGTGTACGTCTCCCAAGCACGTCGGTCAAACAGTCCGCGAACGGACAGCTGCGAGACAGCGCTCTGGCTTTGTGAAGATACGGTCGAACGGTTATGCTTGCATTGGCAGAGTGAATCACAGGCGAGGAGTGAGAGGATGGAACTTGTGGCGCGTGAGGCGGTGGCCGGTCAGGTCTTGCCCGGCCGGGCGGTCCAGAAGGTTGTCGGCAAGAACTCGGTCATAGCCAGCGGTCGGATGACCATGGGCTTCGCCCGCTATTCGGCCGAGGCGGGGCCAATGGAGCCTCACCAGCACGCGGAGGAGACCGTGTACGTGATCGCGGCGCAGGACGGCTGAGTGCGCACGGGGTCAGGGCCAAAGCAACTGGGCGAGCGCATCGACCTGGCGGCCGGAATGACGATGCACTTTCCCGAACTGGAGTGGCATCTCTTCGGCTACGGCGAGGGTGGCTTCCTTGACGTAATATTCTTCTATGGCCAGGTGGGCAACATCCGGCCGGAAGAGATAGCGAGCGCCAAGACTGGCTAGACCCTAGCGGGCGCCTGGTTGCCAGCTTCGGCCGCGGCCTGGCGCACGTTAACGAGCAGCAGCAGTACGAAGCCGACCACGAAGAAGAGCACCGGCGAGAGAATGCCCGCGCGGTAGCTCCCCGTCAGCTGCAGAGTCAACCCGAAGAGTAGGGGGCCGAAGGCACTGGTGCCCTTCTCGCTGACCTCGTATAGGCTGAAGTATTCCGCTTCCTGGCCTCGCGGTATCATCAGCGAGAACACGGAACGGCTGAGCGCCTGGCTGCCCCCGAGGACGATGGCGATGACGACGCCCAGGGCAAAGAACTCGGTCGTGGTGTGCAAGAAGCCGTAAGCGTAGATCAAGGCCGCCGTCCAGATGATGAGGCTGATGGCGACGGCACGCTTGCCACCAAGCCACTTGGCCACCCGGCCGAAGACTAGCGCGCCGAAGAAAGCCACAAACTGCACCATCAAGAAGAAGGCCGGCAGCGTGGCCAGGCTGAGCCCCATTTCCTCCTGACCGAACTGTCCGGAGAGGGCAATAACCGTTTGAATGCCATCGTTGTAGAAAAGGTAGGCCACCAGGAAAAGCAGGGTTTGGGGATAGGCGCTCGCCGAACGAAGGGTGTGAACTAGCTGGCGAAAGCCTGTCGTCAGGTAGCCTTGTCCGGGTGGCAAGCTACGGGCCGGCCTGCGGGAACGCAAGCCGGCGAGCGTGACGAGGGTGAACAGTCCCCACCAGACTCCAGCCGAGGAGAGGCAGATGCGCGCGGCATCACCGGAGCTGAGCCCAAGCGCCCCGGCCTGAGTGAAGAGGGCTAGGTTCAGCGCCAGCAGCAGTCCTCCGCCCAGGTAGCCCAGTGCCCAGCCGTTGGATGAGACGGCGTCTCGTTCCTCTGGCGACGAGATCTCCGGCAGGAAGGCGTTGTAGTTGATCACCGCCGCCCCGAAGCTGAGGTTGGCGAGCAGGAACAGCGCCCCGCCCAACAGGTAATTCGTGCCCTCTAGGAAGAACATGGCAGCCGTGGCCAGAGCGCCGAGGTAGGCGAAACCGCCCAACAGCTGCTTCTTGAGGTGGGAATAGTCGGCGATAGCCCCCAGGACCGGCAGGAAGAGGACCTGCAGGCCCACCGATAGAGCGACGATGTAGGGGTAGAAGGCTCCAGCGGCGATTGGGATGCCCAGGGGCCGCACGTATCCTTCGGCGTCCGCCGCCGCCTTAGCGATGGTGGTGAGATAGGGTCCGAGGAAGACGGTGACCACTGTCGTGGGGAAGGCCGAGTTCGCCCAATCGTAGAAGTACCAGGCCAGCCGTTCCCGGCGGTCGCTATCGGATTGACCGATGGCGGGCTGCTCTCTCCCCACTTCTCGCCTCCCCCAAACCCGATTGCGTGGCACGGACGCTTCGCCGCTATGCTAGCAGAAGGGCGCCAGTGCTTCAAGGAAGCCGGGGGGTGCGCGTCATGTTTTCGCGCTGAGGGCCGGACGCGGCTGTGGCCATCGTGCCCGCCCAATAGGCATTCGGCGCCACGGATGGTCTGCCGCTGGCCGGCGAGAGTTGGCCGCGGCCTTGCCCTTTA
>JAMCYS010000058.1 GCA_023473795.1 Chloroflexota bacterium
CGCTATCCGAGCGCGCTCTGTCGCTCTTGCCCGAGTCCGATGCGTCGTCGCGCGGCATTCTCGCCGCCAACCTGGGCCTGGCGTACTGGCACGGGGGACAGCTGGCAAGGGCCGAAGCCACGCTGCGACCGGTCACGGTCGGGTACTTGTACAGATTGCCGTCCTTCTTCACGTGGTACACGCCGTGGGTCATCTGTGCTTCCCGCTGGCTCGCGTGAGCCTTCTGGAGATCGCGGAACAGGTCTGCCATCTGATTGCCTCCAAGTGGTTAGTTGATTGATTGCTATGATTCAATCCTACCGATTGGTAGCTTGTTTGTACATAGGAAGATGGTCCTATTCGATCTTCACTAAAAGCAAACGAGAGGACGACCATTCGCCCTCTCGTCTTTTGTCGGCCGGTGCGCTAGGCTAGATGGCTAGCAGCCCCAATAGCCGTTTAGTTTCTGCTTCAGGGACAGATGCTGACCGTCCGCGTTGACGATGATGTGGTCCATCAACTCGACGCCCATAATGCGCCCCGCCTGGACCAGGCGCTTGGTCGCCGCCAGGTCCTCATCGCTCGGCTCCAGATAGCCGCTGGTGTGATTGTGACCCAGGATGATCGTGGCCGCGTTCAACAGAATCGCCGGTTTGTACACCTCGCGGGGATGCAGCGGTGCTCCATCCAGAGTGCCAACGCTCACCACCGTAGCCCCAATGACGACGTTGTTCACGTCCAGCGCCAAGAGCGCAGCCATCTCACGGTCGGCGTTGCCGATCTGCTCACAGAACAGTCTGCCCGCGTCCTCGGCGTTGCGTATCTCGACAACCGGCAAGCGCATCGCCGCGTCGGCGGACTTCACCAGTTGCACCCGATAGTACGGTACAGTTTTTCTCAACAGACACCTCCTCCAAACGTACTACGTCAGGGCGGCACGCCCAGCCTGACGGTTGCCATCTTAGGCAACAACACTGGAACGGTCAATGGCCTTTCGCTAGTACCATTAGGCGGCCAGCGCTTGTCCTAGTACCACCAGCAGCCTGTCCAGTTCGGCCAGGTGCTGCCGCGAGCACTCCTAGGTCGGCCAGTCGCGCCTGGGCCGTCTGGGGCATCGTCGCCACCCGCTCGCCCACGGCCAGGCTGATCTTGCCGACCCGCATTCCCTCTACCAGCCGGTCGTTCAGGCGGGCCAGCTTCAGCCGCCGGCGAATCGTGCCCACCGGCAGGCCTGTCGCCTCCCGGATGGTCGCTTCGTCGACGCCAGCGCGGGACAACGTCAAGATGGCATCCAGCTCGGCCACCGCGTTCGGCCGGCGCTGCTGGTTCGCCACCAGGGTCATTACGCTGGTCAAGAGCAGGCTGTCACGGCCGTAGACGCGGGCCGGAATCTCGGTCAGGCCGGCCTGGCGGGCGGCCTTGACGCGGCGGCGTCCGTCCACGACCTTGAACGCCCCGCTCGTCGCGCCCACGGCCACGACGATCGGCTGCAGCAGGCCCAGCCGCTTGATCGACTCGATTAGCTCGCGGTCGGGTTCGGGGCCGGGCAGGTCGCCCGGCAGCTCGGCCAGGCTCAACTGCCAGTCCCGCGGCTCGGGCACTTCCTCCCCGAACAGCTCCTCCAGGGTCAGCTGCCTTTCCTCAGTCACAGGCACCTCCATCACTTATCCATTTCTGGCGCCCGATGGCGTCCAGGCTAGTTCTCTTCCAGGTCAACGGGCAGATCGGCCCGCCGGGCAGCGTGCAGCGCGTCTTCGTGGGTGCCACCTTCGGGGTCGCGCACCACGGCCAGGCGGGACAGCGGGAAGGAAGCGAAGATCGCCAGATCGTACTCTGGCTCGACTGAAGCCGGCCGCCGGAAGCACTGGTACTCGAATGATGGCATCTTGCGTGTCACCATCCGGCGGGCCATCGCCTCCGGCATCGTCGGCAACGTGCCGCTGTACTCCTCGCCGTCCGGCGCGTCCTCCCACCAGAGGCTCGCGCACATCGCCGGCGGGTTGGCGGGATCGACGTGTTCCGTCAGTCCCTTCGGGCACCAGGCCCAGCCATCGGGACGGAGGGCGAAGTAGGCGGCGGCGTTCCCGATCCAGGCCTTACTGTGCAGTAAGAGCAGCCGAGTCTCGCCGCTGATCTGGCTGAAGTCCAGGGTGCGCGGCAAGCGCCGCGACAGCCCGAAGCGGCGCACTTCCTCCACGAAGTCGGCTACCGTCTGGTAATGCTCGGACCCCACCCAATCCAGGATGTAGGTCACTTTGCGGCCCTCGATCTCCCTGGGCATCAGGCTAACGCCTAGCGCCCTAATCCCCATTCGCTCCCGCATCTCGGCGTTGACGCGAGTCGGCGGGTCGATCAGGAAGTCCTCCAACGGCCGACCGTAGGGCGACAGCCCCACCTCGGCATAGATACCGCCAGCACAGCGAGTGCCGCAACCGCGCTTGACCGGCGTTGCTCCCCTAGCCACTCTCCATCGCTCCTTTCTAGACGACTATCGCCCTCGGGCCGTGCTCGCGGGTGGCCAGATGGTAGATGCCGGGTCTGCCCTCCTCGACCACCACGCCGTAGGACGCGAACACCTGCAGCCGCTCCCCCTGGGCGCCGGTCAGCACCAGCGCCGCCAGTGCCTCGACCGGCGGCTCTCACAGGTAGGACGCCAACTCGCCGTGCTCGTTCGGCCCCACCAACACCGCGTAGATGTGGCGGACCTCGCCGCTACTCTCGTCTAGGTCTCCGAATAGCGGGCGCGGCCCCTTGCTCACGTCCACGTAGTCGCTACACGGCACCACGTTGCGCCCCCGGGTTTGGTGGCGCTCCCGAGTCCCCAGCCACAGGTTACCAATCATCACTCGCTGCATCCCCTCACCTTCCTTCCCGCGCCGGCCATCTCCGTCTGGCTGTCGTATCTCTCGATGACCCACTCGGCGCGTTTGCCGTGGCCGGTTATCGTCACCGCCCAACCGGGCAGCAGCCGGGCAGTTGCGCCCAGCCACTCCAGACCACGCTTTTCCACGATGGCCTTGGCCAGCCAGGAGGCGTATGGACAGGCCACGAACTCGGACGGCCGGCCCGAGTTGGCATCGACGATGCCGCTGCCCACCGGCAGGCCCCCGAACAGGCTCGGGAAGGCCGAGGCCGTGATCGTGCCCGCCAACTCGATCCGCACGCTGTTCTCGATCACCTTGCCCCGCTGATCGACCCCGGCGGTGATCGGGTACTCCCCCGCCGGGATGGTTACATCCTCGAACCAGGCTGCGACCTCTAAGAGCCGCCGCTGGGTCTTAGCCTCGGCCAGGGTCGCGACGCCGATCTGCTCTCTCGGCATCGCTACGTGCCCTGCCGCACGCTGAGACTCTGCTTCTCGTTGATCTGCAGCACATCCGGCAGGGCGCCCATTAGTAACCTATCGGCCAGGGCCTTGCGGTAGCGGGCCGACAGGCTCGAAGCGTTGACGGTTTCCTTGATTAGGTCGCCCCAGCCGAACGCTCGCAACTGATCGAATGCCTCGGCTTCTCGGCCCGCCGGGACGCTGGCGTAGACCGTGCGGATGACGCGGAGCACCTTGCCGCCCAGCGCCACCTCGCCGCCCGCTCGGACCACGGCGGCTTCCACGTCGGGCGCCATCAGCTCCAGCTTGCACTTCATCGCCTTCAGGCTGATCTCCAGTACCTCGGCCTGGGCCAGCAGGGCTAGGTACTCGCTCACCGTCTGCAGGGCCGCGCCCTTGCTGCCGCCAGGCAGCACCAACAGGTTGCCGGTTCTCGGTTTCGGCTCGATCAACTACTCACCTCCCCTATGCGTACTTGGCCATCGACTTGCAGGCCGCCTGGGTGCTGTCGCCCAGCAGCACGCGAGCGGGCGCCTTCAGCCCGGCCACCCGGTAAGTTTCCTTCAACGCCTCGCGCACCTCAGTAACCGCCTCGGGATGCTTGGCCTCGATCTGCTTCAGCCGGGCCTCGAAAGCCTCCGTAGCCTTGATCGCCGCCACCGTGTCCCACGCCATTGTTCGCACCTCCATCGTTTTCTTCTTCCCCTGCTCGGGGTGGCGCCGGCGGGGCCTGCTCCGATGTACCCCGCCGGCTTGGGCCGCTAGGCGACTGCCTGTGCGGCTTCGCGGCCGGCCGCCATCATCGTCTGCCGCAGCACCTCGGCGTTGGCCTGGCTGGCGGTGAACCATAGCCGACCGGCCAACTGCTCTACTGCCTCGACCACCTCCTGCTTGGCCTGCAACTCGGCCGCCATCTCGTTGCCCTGATTCACCAGACTGTTGATATCGTCGCTGAGCCGGTCGATCCGCGCCTGCTGGCTGGCCATCTGGCTGTCCAGGGACTTCACCTTCGCCTGCTCGGCGGCGAGCAACTTCTGCAGCCCGGCGATCTCGACCTCGGCCGACTTCAGGTCGCTCGCCATCTGCTGCTGGCCGAGCTGCTCGCCGTCCCGCTTGCCCTCGGCGTAGCGCCAGTCCATAACGTTCGTGTCCAGGTCCATCTCGGTCTGATACTGGAACCACTTCACCAGGGGGCCGTTGACCAGGCTGGACAGATAGGAGCCGCAGGGGATCGCCTCGGCCAGCGCCTGCAGCACCGCGTTCTCGATGGCCTTCGGGGTCTGGCTGCCGTTCGTTCCCATCAGGGCCTTGATCGCGCTCTGTATCGCCTTGATCTGCTTGGCTTGCTCGTTGTTCTCCATCGCTCTTTCCTTTCTTTGTTGCAACCGGTTTGTTGTTTGGTTGCTATGGTCATACTTTACCTAACAAGCGAGCAACCGTACATAGGAAAATGGTCCTAGTTGATTTTCACTGAGGCTTTACTGCGGGCGAGTCAGCGGCGGGCGCACGACTAGGGCCAGTTCCAGCCCGCCGGCCAGCAACTGACGCACTATCTCCTGGGCGATCTCGGCTGCCGATGGCTGAGCCGGCACCGGCGCCGGTATCTCCGCCACCAATCGATCGATCTCTTCGCTGGCGAAACGCCAGTGGCCCTTGCCTGGGGCCGTCTTGCTGGCCGGCAACTCGCCTCGCGCCGCCTGCGCCCGCACCACCTTGTCGCTTACCCCTAATATTCGCGCCACCTCGCGTGACGTGTAATGCAGCTTCTTTCTCACCTGTCTCATAGCCACCTCCCTCGCTAACGGTTGAGTGCAAGTCTGCTGACAACTTAGCAGGCGACCCAGCAGGCGGTCAAGTAAAGGCCGATGGTACTTTTGGGGAATAGCCGGCCGCGCCGTCGCCCTGCTAGCCTCGCCGCAACCTGAGCGAGAGGAGATGGCGATGGGCAGACCCAAACGCAGTCACGGTGAGGGCAATATTCGTAAGCGCACGTCGGGCAAGCGCACGTTCTACGAAGTGTCCCTACTGCTGGGGGAGGACACTCTGGGCAAGCCGGTGCGCTGGTACGGTTACGCGCCGACGCGAGAGGAAGCGAAGGACAAACTGCAGGATGCCATTGTAGAACACCGCAAGGGGCGCCTGGCCGTCGGCCCGCGCCAGACCGTGGCCGAGTACCTGCAACGCTGGCTGGAGATCGTCCAGCCCAACCTGCGCCCTCGCGTCCATATTCGCTATTCCGAGTTGATCAACCTGCACGTCGTTCCCTACCTGGGGAACGTCCGGCTCGACCGGCTAGAACCAGACCACCTGGAACGGCTGTACGCGCTCCTCGCCAAAGAATGTCTAGAACCCGCGTGTAACCGCGCGAAAAAGCCCCTCAGCCCCCAAACCATACTCCACACGTCCATCGAGTGCTGCACCGCGCCCTGGAGGCCGCCCTACGCAAGAATGCGATAGGCCGGAACGTGGCCGACCTGGTGGATGCGCCCTCGGTTCCCGACCGCGAGACGCCCGCCTTCACCTTCGCCCAGGCGAGAGCTCTGCTGGCCGCTTGCGAGTCTGACCGCTTCGGCGCGTTCTACATCGTCGCCCTCATGACCGGCTTGCGCCTCGGGGAGCTCCTGAGCCTGCGCTGGGAGGACGTGGACTGGATACGGGCCGAACTGCACGTCCGGCGCAGCATCGCCAGGGTGCCTGGCGTTGGCTGGGTGGAGCAACCGCCCAAGAGCAAGCAAAGCCGACGCAGCGCGGCGCTCACGCCCCTAGCCGTGCGCTTCCTGGAAAGGCACCAACTCCTGCAACGCGCCGCGATAGCCGCCGCCGGTGACGCCTGGGAGGACAACAACCTCGTCTTTCCCAACTCGGTCGGCCGCACCTACGAACCGCAGAACGTCTACCGGCGCTCCTGGTATCCGTTGCTGGTGCGGGCCGGCCTGCCGCGCATCCGCATCCATGACCTGCGCCACACCTTCGCTACCCTGATGCGCGAAGAGGGCGCGGACCTCAAAACCACGTCCGAAGCCCTCGGCCATAGCCAGATCGGCATTACCGCCGACCTCTATACCCACAACGTCCCTCTGGCCTTGCGAGAGGCGGTAGAGCGGCTGGAAAAGCGCCTTTTGGACCGCAATTAGGTCATATTGTGGCTCGATTGTGGCGCGGGCCACGCTCGCCTGCTTTGCCCGGAGCGCCTACCAGTCCAAGTGGGGAAACAGGGCCGCAACAGGGGCCAAAACCGGCGTGAGAACAGGAAGAGGCCCCCGAAAGGGGGCCTCAGTGGGGAATTGTTGGTACCCCTGGGCCGACTCGAACGGCCGACACACGGTTTAGGAAACCGTTGCTCTATCCACTGAGCTACAGGGGCCTGCGCCTCTGCCGCGACCACCCAGCCGCGACGGCTACATTATACCAGGCGCCCCCCAGCGCCGCCACGGCGACTCGCTCCCTCCGTCGCCTGCTGCCCCAGCGGCACGGCCGCGCCGCGGGGTTCCGCCCGCTCCTCTCCTGGCCTCTTGGCCAGTCCAGATACTCGCCAATTGGCGGGCGACTGTCCCCCGCCGTGGCCCGTATACTGCTGGCAGCGAACAACGGATAGCCCCGCGGCAGCGGGGGCACTTTGGAGAGGAG
>JAMCYS010000013.1 GCA_023473795.1 Chloroflexota bacterium
CTGCTCGGGCTTCTGCTGTATGTACACGATCAAGAACGCCCTTCTTTACAAAGAGAAGCACCCCGAAACCGACGTGACGATCTTCTATATGGACATTCGTACGCCGCAGAAGGGCTACGAGGAGTTCTATAGACGGGCGCGAGCGCTGGGCGTCAACTTCATCCAGGGCCGGCCGGCCGAGATTGTGGAAGACCCGCGCACGCGCGACTTGACCATCTTCGCCGAGGACACGGGGCTGGGTCGCCAGGTGCGGGTGCCGGCCGACGTGGTGGTGCTCTCCACCGCCGCCGTGCCGCGTTTTAATTCTTTACAAATCGGCCAGGCGCTGACCATCGCCAGCGACCAGTCGGGCTTCTTCCAGGAGTACCATCCCAAGTTGCGGCCGGTAGACTCTCCCACCGACGGCGTCTTCCTGGCCGGCTCGGCCCAGGGACCGAAGGACATCCCCTACAGCGTGGCCCAGGGTTCTGCCGCCGCGGCGCGGGCCGGGCGCATCCTGGCGGCAGGCCAGTGCGAGATTGAACCGATCGTGGCCTATGTGGACCAGGCGCGCTGCCGCAACACGCGCTTCAAGTGCGCCGTCTGCGCCCAGCGCTGCCCCTACCAGGCCATCGTGGCGCCGCCGGGCCAGGCGGCCTACGTCATCGCCGCCAAGTGCCACGGCTGCGGCACCTGCGTGGCCGACTGCCCGGCCGATTGCATCGACCAGTACCATTTCACCGACGCGCAGATCAAGGCCCAGATCGACGCCATCGCCCGCGAGCGGGCGGAGGAGAAGATCGTCGCCTTCATGTGCCACTGGTGCTCCTACGGCGGCGCCGACATGGCGGGCACCAGCCATCTCGAGTACCCGCCGAGCTCGCGCGGCATCCGCGTGATGTGCTCCGGCCGCATCGACCGCGACTTCGTGCTCTACGCCTTCCAGAAGGGGGCGGGTATGGTGCTGGTCTCCGGCTGCCACAAGCAGGACTGCCACTACATCACCGGCCAGCAGTACGCCGAGAAGCGCCTCAAGGGGCTCCTCAACCTGCTGAACGGCGCCGGCATCTCGCCCGAGCGCTTCCGGGTGGAGTGGATCTCGGCCGCCGAGGGCGAGAAGTACGCGCAGGTGATCACCAAGATGAACGCCAAGCTGCGCGAACTGGGACCGGAGGTGATTCGCCAGCAGAACCAGGCGGCGCAGCCCAACCTCAACCGCGCCCTGGGCAAGACCTCCGGCCGGGCGCACGTACCGGCGGCGGCGGTGGCACAGACGTGAACGAGGAACTGGAGCTGTTGCTGCAAGAACTGGCGCTGGCGGAGAAAGTGCGCTACTGCTACCAGTGCGGCACCTGCGCGGGCGGCTGCCCGGTGGCGGGCGCCGAGCCAAGCTACAACCCGCGGCGCATGCTAGAGGCGCTGGCCCGCGGCGAGGGCGAGGCCGTGCTGGCGGCGGACGAGCTCTGGCTGTGCACACTTTGCCACACCTGCCTGGAGCGCTGCCCCCAGGGGGTCGGCCTCTCCCACGTCTTCACGCGCCTGAAGGAGATAGCCGCCGCCAGAGGCCACCTGCCGGAAAGCCTCTTGGCCGAACTGCAGACGCTGTACTCCGCCGGCCGGGTGATCCCCCTCAGCGGCCCCATCAAACGCCGCCGGGCGCAGCTGGGGCTGCCGGCCGTCGACCAGCAGTCGGGGCTGGCGGACCTGCGGCAGATCGTCGAAGCGACGAGCCTGGGCCGGGTGCTGGCGGCGGCCAGGGCAAAGGGGGAGGAGAAGAATGGCTAGTTACGCCCTCTTCCTCGGCTGCGCGATCCCCAACCACCAGCCCCACCTGGAGCTGGCCGCGCGCAAGGCGCTGGCGGCGCTGACGGTACCCGTGCTGGATCTGGTCGGCGCCACCTGCTGCCCCGACCCCGTGGGCATCCCGGGGCTGAGCCACGCGGGTTGGCTGGCCATCGCCGCCCGCAACCTCTGCCTCGCCGAGGAGCTGGGCGCGGACCTGCTCACCCTCTGCAACGGCTGCTATGAAACGCTCAAGCAGGCCAGCCACGAGTTAGAAGACAAGGCGGTGCGGGCCGCGGTCAACGAGGTGCTGGCGCCGCTGGGCAAGCAGTACGAGGGCAAGACGAGAGTGGTACACCTGGTCGAGCTGCTGCACCGGGAGATCGGCCCGGGCGAGATCGCCCGGCTGGTGAAGCAGCCTCTGAAAGGACTGCGCGTGGCCGCGCACTATGGCTGCCACCTGGTGCGGCCCAGCGAGGTGCTGGGCTTCGACGACCCGGAGAGGCCGGTGTCGCTGGACGAGCTGGTGACGGCGCTGGGCGCCGTCTCCGTGGCCTACCCACGCAAGATGCTCTGCTGCGGGGCGGGCGTGAAGGGGATGGACAAGGAGCAAGCGACCAACATCAGCCGCGGCATCGCCCGCGAAAAGTTCCTCAACGTGAAGATGAGCGACGCCGATTGCCTGGTGGTGCCCTGCCCGACCTGCATGGCGCAGTACGACGGCAACCAGGGCCTGATCGAACGCGCCTACGGCGAGAAGTACGAGCTGCCCGTATTCTACTACGCCGAACTGCTCTGCCTGGCCCTGGGGGTGCCCCCGGCGGACCTGGGCTTCCAGTACCACCGCGTCAAGGTGGAGCGGGCGCTGTTGAAGGTGGTGCAGCCGGTATGAAGCGGGGAACGACGGTCAGCGTCTTGGGCGAAGAGGGCCAGGCCCTGGAGCGCGTCCTGGTGACACGCAGCTACCGCCTGGCACACAAAGAGGCCACCTGCCTGGGTTGCGGGCTCTGCGCCGACGTTTGCCCGCTGAGGGCAGTCGAGCTGCGCGCGGGCGTCGTGGCGGCAGGCCGCCTGGCGAGCCGCCCCCGGCCGGAGCTGCAGGCCGACAAGTGCAGCTTCTGCGGCGAGTGCGTCGTCGTCTGCCCCAGCCGCAGCCTCGAGCTGACGGTCGACGGTCAGCCGCGCCTGCTGGTGGTGGAGGGCGGGGCTTTCCCCACTTTGCTGGCCGAAATCGCCGCCGACACGAGTCGCTGCCAGACAGACTGCGGCCTGGCCTGCCGGGCTGCCTGCCCAGTGGAGGCGGTGAGCGTGCAGGTGGCAGGGGAGGAGAGCGCGCCCGAGCGCATCCTGGCGGTGACGTTCGACACGGACAAGTGCTTCTACTGTGGCAAGTGCGACGCCGCCTGCCCGGTGGATGCCATCGCCACGGCCAGGCCCTATGGCGGCCGGGTGGAGGTGAACGATAGTCTGTGCCCCGAGGGTTGCCACGCCTGCGCCGACGCCTGCCCCTCGCGGGCGATAGCGGTGGGCGAGATAGTTGATGATCGTCGGGGCGACCGGCCGATGGGTGAGGCGGCCGAACCCCGTAGGGGCGACCGGCCGATGGGTGAGGCGGCCGAACCCTGTAGGGGCGACCGGCCGGTCGCCCCTACAGGTGATCGCCTTCTGGTAGATGAACGTAGCTGCTTCTATTGCGGGGCCTGCGCCCGGGTTTGCCCGGTGGAGGGGGCGCTGGCAGTAAAGCGGGCGCAGGTGCGCCACAGCGAGGTCAAGTCGGCCGCCTGGACGGCGGCGCTGGCGAAGATCCTTTCGCCGGAGCTGCAGGCGCGGGAACTGGAGAACCGGGCCCGCCGCCGCACCAAAGAGGCGGCGTTGGGGCTACTGGGATTGAAGTAGCGCTGGTTACGCTGGAAACCCCTTGATGACAATCCAACCTAGCGCCGGCAGAGACGCCGGCGCCCACCAGAATCTAAGCAAAGCTGCACTCGATTGGTAAGCGCTGGCAGAGGCACTGGCGCCCACCAGAGTCAGCACATAGTCAGTCTCAATGGCGGACGTCGGCGGAGGCACCCGCGCCCACTACACGAAAGCACACTCGCCTACGTCTTCTGATAGGCGCCGGCGTCTCTGCCGGCGCCCGGCCTAGCTACGACCGATTGCGCGCTCCCTCTATCTCAGCCTGGGGAAGGCTACCCTGGCCGTGGCGTCCATGCCCAACTCGGCGCACTGGCCGGGGCGCGCATCGCCGCGGGCGCCGATGAGGATGAACGCCTCTTCGCGGCTGATCGCCAGCTTCTCCGCCAGCAAGGTCGCCATGTCGGAGGTGGCCTGGCGAATGGCGTCAGCCAGGGCGGGCGCGTTGCCGATGGTCACCCACAGGTCGGGCGTTTCCAGCCAGGGACGCGGCCGCTGCCATCCCTTCAGCACCTCTACCCGCACCGTCACTTCCGCCGGGATGTCGATGCCACCGCCGGTCAGCTCGCCGTCGCCCATGCTGGCGTGGACGTCGCCGATGGCCAGCAGGGCGCCCGCGACCGCTACGGGCAGGTGCAGCCTGGCCCCGGCGGCCACGTCGTTGATGTCCATGTTGCCGCCGTGCGGCCCAGGGTAGTAGCTGGCCACCGCCTCGCCGGCCGGGGCCACGCCGATCACGCCCACCATCGGCCGAACGGGAAAGCGGATAGTGGGAGAGAAGATGGCCTCGCCGTTGTCGATGGGGATGAGGCGTGCGACCGGCGGCTTGAGCTCACTTATGATCACGCCCGCCCCCGGTTTGATGCGGCTATGGCCGCGCGGCGCCAGCTTGATCGACAGAATATCCACCGCCAGGGTGTCGCCAGTTTGGGCACCCCGCACGAAGACCGGCCCGCTGGCCGGGTTGGCCTGCTCGGGCTTGAGGAACAGGGAGAGCGCGTCCGCCTCCGTCTTGAGGCGCCCGCCCGCCGCGTCCCAGGTCTCGAAGACCAGCTCCTCGCCGGACTCGACGGTAGCAACCGGCGCCAGCTCGCGGGAGAAGAGGCAGTTGGTGTGGTCGCGCGTGATCCGCTGCATTGCACGCTCCTTGAAAAAGCCAATTATGAGATCGGCCCCGCGAGCAGCCCGCGGGGCCGTGCTGACTGCGTTCGCTGCCGCTCGTACTGGCAGCCTGCCGCGGCAGGCTTAGCCGGCGGTCCCCATGAGCGCCTGGCGCAATTCGCCTTCGAGCCCCTCACGGGTTAGGGCGATGATCTCGTCGCCCACTTGGGGCACCGTGTCGCCGACGGGCACTATGGATTCCTTGCCGCGAATGATCACCAAGAGCTTGGTGTCGGGCGGCAGGCTCAGATTCCGCACTTTGCGACCGACGATCGGCGAGTTCTCTTCCAGGGAGGCCTCGACGACCTCCAAGCCGGCCTCGCGAATGCGGGCCAGATGGAGCAATGGATGGGTTGGGATGCGCTCTTCGATCTGCGCCAGGATCAGCTGGGTGTGACTGACCGAGACATCCACGCCCAGGAGAGAGAAGATGGCCTCGTTCTTGGGGTTATTGATCCGGGCGATCGTGCGCGGCACGTTGAACTTCGCCTTGGCGAGCTGGCAAACCACAAGGTTGTCTTCGTCGTCGCCGGTGACGGCGATGATGACCTCGGCCCGCCCCGTGCCTGCCTGGGCGAGCGTGGCCGCCTCGCAGCCGTCGCCGCGCATCACCACACTGCCCAGTTCCTCGGCAATACGTGCGGCCTTGCCGCGGTCCTTCTCGACGATCAGCACCTCGTGGCCCTGGTCGATCAGCTCCTTGGCCAGGTAGTAGCCTACCTTGCCACCCCCGACAACGACTAAATACATCGCCCTCGCCTCCTAGCGTCCAGGCCGGGCGCCCGCCGCGGGTAGCGGCTTCTCCATCAACTGACGCACCATGGCCGTACCCAGGGTCGTGGGGCAGTACGTCTCCAGACCCAGATTGCGGTAGGTCTCCTCGCGCACCGGGTCGTAAATGCGGCAAATAACCCGCGGCACGTGAAACACGCGCTGGGCTACCTGGGCCGCCATCACGTTGGTGTTGTCACCATTGGTGACGGCTATGAAGTGGTCGGCTTGTTCGATGCCCGCCCGGCGAAGAATCTCCTGATCAATACCAGTGCCGACAATGGCCGTACCGCGGAAGTCCGGGTCGAGCCGCCGGAATTGATCGCTATTGCGATCAATTATGGAAACGTCATGGCCTTCCGAGTCGAGGAGGTTGGCCAGGTTGGCCCCTACCCGCCCGCAGCCCAGTATGACGACGTGCATCCGCGATAACCCCCGTTAGGCCGCCTAGCGACAAGGTGCTGCGGCAAAATGGCTAGGCTAGGAGTGCTCTCCCATTGGTCCTCGGATTAGCCAGACCCAGGCCGGGGCGCTCTTAAGGACGTAGTCGACCGCGGCCCCGACGTCGAAGCTGCCCATGCGCATGTGAAACGGCACGCCGAGAATGACTAGGTCACAGCTGCGCTCAACCGCTTCGTCGACCACCGCTGGTCCTATCTCTCGCGCCTGCAGAATCTCGGTCTCTATCTGGTAGCCATAGGCCTCGGCCACTCGCTCCGCTTCCCCGAGCACTCGCTCGCCCTTGTCCACCTCTGGCTGAATCTCGGCGGTGAGCGGCAATTCGCGCTTGACCTGGATCACATAAATGACGTGAACCCGGCTGCGAGAACGCTTGCCAACTTCGCAAGCCATCTCCACCACGTTGGCATCGGTACTGCTGCCGTTCACGTAAGCCAAAACGGCGCGCACCTTCTTCATGCTGGGGACCGCCTCCTCACCACAGTTCTACCCTTTTGCAGCAAAACGCAATCGCGCGAGGCCAGGGCCTGGCAATCCCTGGCCCGGGCCGCAATATCGAAAGCATAGCAGAGCTTCTGGGGCTTCGCAAGACCGCCTACCTGACGGGCAACCGGCGGCGGCCGGCACCCGGTCGACGTGGGGCAGCGTGCTACACTTATGGAGGAGCATGGCGCAGTCGCGACGCAATCGCGGCCAGCGGGCCGCGGCGTGTCAGGCTGAGAGCCTGTGAATCTTTGACTCAACTGGTATTGAAAGCGGTGAAAGCTGGATGAGCGCTGGCGTGTTGCCATTCCCATCGGTCGCTGCTGGGACTAGGCCTGTGCAGCGAGCCGGTGCCAGTAG
>JAMCYS010000015.1 GCA_023473795.1 Chloroflexota bacterium
GGACGAGCGCGGGCCGGCCTCCAACTGCTCGCGCTCATCGTCCGTCATCGGACGCGCAAAGATAGGTTGTCTCATACCCAGAATCATAACACGTCAACGACTATCTCGTCTGAGGTGGCACTAGGCGCCGTCGCCAGCCGGGAGCAGTCGTCAGAGAGGAATGCGAATATGGTTGAGACCGCGGGCGCGCCCTACACGGACCCCGAGGTAGTGGCGCGCAACACGCGCGAGCACGTGCTCGTTTCCTGGTCCGTGCAATCGAAAACCAACCCGGTGTATATCACCGACGCCGAGGGCGTCTGGCTGTACGACTCGTCCGGACGCAGGATCCTCGACTTCTCGTCCCAGCTACTGAACCTCCAGGTTGGCCACAAGCACCCCAAGCTGGTGCAGGCGATCCAGGAGCAGGCCGGCAAGATGGCTTACATCGGCCCCAACTTCGCCAACGACGTCAGGGCCGAGCTGGCCCGCCGTCTGGCGGAAGTGGCGCCCGGCGACTTGACGCGGGTGCTCTTCACCACCGGTGGCGCCGAGGCCAACGAAAACGCCCTCAAAGCCGTGCGCTTGGCCACGGGACGGCGCAAGGTCATCGGCCGCTACCGCGCCTATCACGGCGCCACTTTCGGCGCGATGTCGCTTGGCGGCGACAACCGCCGCTGGGCCAACGAGCCGGGGATGGACGGCGTGGTGCGGGTCTTCGACCCCTACTGCTACCGCTGTTCCTTCGGCCGGGAGCCCCAGAGCTGCAGCCTGGAGTGCGTGTCGCACATCGAGGAGGTGATCTCCTACGAAGGCGCCGACAACATCGCCGCCATGTTCATCGAGGGTCTGACCGGCACCAACGGCATCTTCGTCAACCCGCCGGGCTACCTGAAGAAGCTGCGGGCCCTCTGCGACAAGTACGGCATTCTGCTGGTCGCCGACGAAGTGATGAGCGGCTTCGGACGGACCGGCAAATGGTGGGCCGTGGACCACGAGAACGTGGTGCCTGACGTCATCACCTTCGCCAAGGGCGTCAACTCGGGCTACGTGCCCCTAGGCGGGATCATCCTCTCCCAGAAGCTGTCTGACTACTTCAAGGACCACATGTTCTGGGGCGGTCTGACCTACAGCGGTCACCCGCTGGCCTGCGCCGCCGGCGTGGCCAACATGCAGGTCTACGACGACGAGGGGCTGATCGACAACTCCGCCCGTATGGGCGACCTTCTCTTGCGGGAGATGAGGAAGGTCCAGGAGAAGCATCCCTCCGTCGGGGATGTGCGCGGCCAGGGCCTGTTCGTGGGCGTGGAGCTGGTCAAGAACAAGCAGACCAGAGAGCCGATCACACCCTGGAACAGCCCCAGCTCAGGCATCGCCGCCGACCTCGGCAAGGCCCTGATGGCGAAGGGCATCTTTGTCTACTGCCGCTGGAACATGATGTTCCTGGCGCCGCCGCTGATCGTCAAGGAGGAGGAGATCCTTCACGGGGTGCGCCTGATGGACGAAGCCCTGGCGGTGGCCGACGCGGCTATCTAGCAAATAAGGAGTGCGACAATGACGGTTCGCAGCGCTCTCATTCAGGCCAAGGACACCAGCAGCAAGAGCGACCCGATCCAGACGATCAAAGACAAGGCCATCGAGAAGCATCTCAAATTGGTCGGCGAGGCGGCGGCCCAGGGCTCGCAGATCACCTGCATGCAGGAGATCTTCTTTGGCCCCTATTTCTGCGCCGAGCAGGACAGCCGCTGGTACGAGATGGCCGAGACGGCGCCCGGCCCCACGGTCGAGGTGTTCCAGGCAGCCGCCCGCCAGCACCAGATGGTGATGATCGTGCCGTTGTACGAGAAGCAGATCACCGGCGTGTACTACAACACGGCGGTGGTCATCGACGCCGACGGCAAGATCCTTGGCAAGTATCGCAAGACCCACATCCCCCACGTGGGCGGCTTCTGGGAGAAGTTCTACTTCAAGCCCGGCAACCTGGGCTATCCCATTTTCCAGACGGCCTACGCCAACATCGGCGTCTACATCTGCTACGACCGGCACTTCCCCGAGCCAGCGCGCCTGCTCGGCCTGGCCGGGGCCGATATAACCTACAACCCCTCGGCGACGACCGCCGGTCTCTCCCAGTACCTCTGGGAGCTCGAGCAGCCGGCGCACTGCGTGGCCAACGGCTTCTACACCGGGGCCATCAACCGGGTAGGCGTCGAAGCCGAGTTCGGGCCGGGCAAGTTCTACGGCTCCAGCTACTTCTGCAACCCGCGGGGCAAGATCATCGCCCAGGCCGGCGCGGACGAGGACCAGGTGGTGGTGGCCGACCTCGATCTCGACATGGTGCGCGAGGTGAGGAACGTCTGGCAATTCTATCGCGACCGTCGCCCGGAGACCTACGGCGACATCGTTAGGCTACTGCCCTAGCGGCAGGCGGCCTCGCCAACGAGCGCCCACCGGGGGGAGGGACCCAAGCAAGCCCCTCCCCCCGGCCTGTGCCCGCGGCGCCTAACGCGCAATCGATCTCTGCCACGCAGCGGGTGCCCGGCGCAGAGGCTTGACCTGAACAAAGGTTCCAATTCCTTAGCAACTGGTAGGCACCGGCAGAGACGCCGGTGCCGTGCCCGAACGGCCGCCGACAGGGACGTCGGCGGCTACCAGCACTGAACTGTCGCAGACGGAACCTGGCGTCTTGCCAGTTGTCTGCAAGGCGGCAGAGCCATATAATGGCCACATCGCCCCAGCTGGTAACGCGGCCCTGCGCGGTCTGCGGACAGGGGATGATGGCTACATATCGGAATCCGTGACGAAGGGAGCGCCGCGCCTTGGCGCGGGCGGCAGGGCTAGGGCGGCCCGCCGCGGTGGACGATGATCATCGGCAATGCCCACGTCTTCTCAGACCACGCGCTGATCAGCCACAAGGTTGCCATCCTGCGCGACCGGCGAACGCCGCCGGCCCGGTTCAGCCAGGTCCTGAAGGAAGTGGCGCTGATGCTGCTCACCTTCTCCACGGCCGACCTGCCGGTGCGCCAGGTGACCGTGGTCACGCCTTGCGGGCTGGCGCAGCAAAGCGTGCTGGACAAGCGCATCGGCTTTGCGCCGATCCTGCGCGCCGGCGCCGGCATGATCCCGGCGGCGCAGGAGCTGCTGCCCGGGGCACCGATCTGGTATCTGGGTCTGTACCGGGACGAGGCAACGCTGCAACCGGTTCGCTATTATGACAAACTGCACGGCTATCCCCCGGTGGACATCGCCCTCATCCTGGATCCGATGCTCGCCACCGGCGGCTCGGCGATCGTGGCGGCCAGCCGACTGAAGGAGAAAGGCGTGGAGCAGGTCGGTTTCGTCGGTTTGATCGCCGCTCCCGAGGGCTTATCGGCCCTGCGGCGGGCGCACCCCAACGTGAAGGTATACGTGGCGGCGCTGGACGACCACCTCAACGAGCGCGGCTACATCGTGCCGGGCCTGAGCGACGCCGGCGACCGGCAGAACGCCACCGGGGAGGACGACCCCACCGACCAGCCATTCGTGCCTGAGGAGCTCTAGACAAGGAATGGGGGCGAGGAAAACCTCGCCCCCATTATGTGCTACAGAGCAAGCGTCAGGCAGATGGAGCCCCTAGAACTCTTCCTCCGGATTGAGGAACGGCTTCTCGAAGTCGGTCATGGCGTTGACGATTAGCTCCACCATGCCGGTGTAGCGGATGCCCGTCTTCGCGGTAGCATCGAAGTACTCGAAGGTGCCGCGCATCTGGCCCTTGCAGTTGGAGCAGGGGGCCACCACGTACTTCGGCTGGCTAGGATCGAGCACGTCCGGCGCCAGCTCGGGGCCGAAGGCCTCGAGAATCTGCTTGAACTTCATGCGCCCGGAGACGGCGTTGCGCCAGTCGGGGAAATTAAGCGCGTTCATGATGGCGAAACCCGAGCCACCGCCGCAGCAGTAGTTCTCCACGCCGTGGGGGGTCATCTCACGGAAGCTGCCCGGCGGCGTCACCGCCCGCACGACCCGCCGCTGCGGATCGACGATGCCCATCAGGCGCACGACGTTGCAGGGGTCGTGCAGGGTGGTGGGGAAGTTGTTGCGGCTGGGATCCAGCTTGAAAAGGCCCCTCTCCACCAGGTCAGCCAGGAAGGTGTAGGAGCTCTCGCGCGGAATCTGGTTGTCGCCGGCAAGGATGCGGTCCGCCACTACTGTGATGGCTTTGTGGGCGTGGCCGCACTCGCCGATGATGATCTTCTTTACTCCCAGTTTCTTGGCCACCGCGATGTGCTTGAGCGCCACCTTGGCGAACTGCACGTCGTCGTACCAGAGACCGTAATTGACGGCATCGTAGCCGAGCAGCTCGCTGGAAAGGGTATAGTTGACCCCGGCCTTCTCGAAGAGGATGGCGAAGGCTTCAGGGTTCTCCGGCCAGGCCATGAACTCCCCGGCGTTGTGGATAAGAAGGATGTCGGCGCCCTTTTTGTCGATGGGCCACTTGAAGCGCATCCCCGTCTTTTCTTCGACCTCGTCCTCCATGAACTCGACCAGGTCGGCGAAGGCGGCGGGGGTCATGCCGGTCGAGGAACCAGTGGCCAGATGCTTGACGGTGCCGCCTTTGTGCAGCTCCGTTGGTGCGATGCCCATCTCCTGGCTGAAGACCTTGCGGATTTCGCGGGTGATCATGGCGTTGCCCACGCCGATGGGGCAGGCCGCGGCGCAGCGCCGGCAGAGGGTGCAGCGGTAGGCCAGCTCGGCCAGCCGCGCCACGGTCTTGTAGTTGACGTCGATGTCGGCGCCGTTGAACTTGGCCAGCAGCTTGCCGCCCGGCGAGTAGTACTTCTTGATGATGCGCCGCAGCAACTCCGAGCGGTAGTTGGGGCGGTAGATCTCCTGCCGGCCGCTGCCGACGAAGACCTGGCAGGCCTCGGCGCAGGACTGGCACTTGGCGCAGTAGTCGAGCCGCAGCATCAGAGGACCGAGGAAGGCCCAGTTATCGTCCTCGCTGAGGAGTTTGCCCACGCCGGTGACGAACTGGCGGACGAACTCGTCCTCTTCTTCCTTGGTCTTGGGTATGGCCAACTGGAGCGCCGTGAAGCCGTCCAGGGACGCCTCGAGGCGCTGTCTCTGGGCTTCGGTCAGTTTCTTGAGATCGGCCTGGGTGTCGCGGTCGTCGTAAGGATAGGGCAGCGGCATTAGCTCTTTGGGGTCCAGCTCGACCAGCTGGTCGCTGAGCTCGCTGATGTCCTTGATACCAGGTTGGCGAACCATCTACTTGTTGACCTCCCGCGTGACCGCGTCGACCCACTTCTGGCCGGCGCCGCCGCCGATGTGGGGGGCGGGCCAACTGATGGGCTTGTTCAAGGCCTCGCCCAACGCCCTTTGGTTGGCTTGGCTCGAGGCATTCGGCGTATCATCCCAGCGCACGTTGTGGTAGTTGAAAAATTTGCCCACGAAGTGCGTCATGTGCGTGAACGGTAGATAGGTCAGGAAAAGCGCGAACAGAGTCGCGTTGGCCACGAAGATGGGGCTCAGGGCCACCGCCTTCAGGCTGAGCAGTCCCACCACGAAGGCGCGCTGCTGGCTGAAGCCAGGATCCACAACAGCCCAACCGTACAGTCCGGTGACCGCGACGGCGAGAATGAACACCAGGTTGAAGTAGTCGGCAGGGGTGCTGTAGCGGCGCAGGCCGTCACTGAAGGTGCGCATCGCCAGAAGACCCAGGCAGCCGACAGATACCGCGACCATCCCCACCACGCCGGCCAGTACTGTCAGCCAGTAGAGCGCGGCCTGCCACCAATCCGCGTTGGCCGCCACCTGCCCGCCGAACAGATTCACCAAAGAGCCAAGCACCAGCAGGGCCAGGTAGGCAATAACCACGTAGAGGCCGCCGTGGAAGGGATAGGAGACGTACCACAGTTTGCGACTGTTCTCCCAGAGCGTCTTCACGAACAGGATCTCAATCGCCATGGCCTTGATCGTGTTGAAGAACGAGGTCCGGCGGGGTTTCGTCCACCAGTCCATCTCCTCCATAAACGACCCGCCGTACTCCTTGTCGACCTCATGGGCGACCGGATACAGCTCCCAGCGCAAATGCATAGGGGCGCTGGCGTAACGCGCCGCCCGCCTCGCCACGAAGAAGACGAAGACGAGCACCGCCAGGTAAGTCAAACCTTGCAGAGCCCACACGGTAATGAGTCCTCCTTAGTCACGTCTCTCGCCACGACCGCATTGTAACCACTTGGGCCGGTCGGACGGAAGAGAAAACCCGGCGGCCGTATCCTCGGCGCCAGGGCAATCGAACGATCGATGTGGGCACGCCTGAGTTATAGCGAACCGGGCATGCCCACGCAACCAGAGACAGAGCCAAGAGCTTGCGGACACTTCCGGGCGCCTTCTCTCTTTGGGACCATGTCCAGAGCGCAGCGGAGGAGAAGGCGGGGATGAGGGTCCCCGTTTCCAGCATCCTACCAGTAGACCCTGACCCTGGCCCTCTCCCAGAGGGAAATGGAACATACGCTAGTGCGCTGCCTCTGCTACCAACTGCTCTGGCGACGCCTGCTCGGCGGTGGCCGCCTGTTGCGCTGTTTCTGGAGACAGCTGCGCCTCGCGCACGCCGACTGTGATTTTGTACAACACCGTCAGCACCAGGAAGCCAATGCCGTAGACGCCCAGGGTGACGCCCAGTTCAGGCAAGGTCGGGGCGTACTCGGTGATATCCCCCAGCGGGTTGGGCGTGAAGCCACCGACGATCAAGCCCAGGCCCTTGTCAATCCAGGTCGCCACGAAGATGGCACCCAGAGCCAGGGCGAAGAGCCGCTCGTCCTGCTTCACCCTCTGGAACAAGAGGGCGATGACGGCGCCGATGCCCAGCACGGCCGCCAGCCACATGAACGGCACCAGTCGCCCGTAGCCGTCCAGGCCAAAGAACAGGTATTGCAGCGACGCCATGTGGCCCGGCGCCTGGCTATAGAAGCCGGTAAAGAACTCCATCAGCACGAAGAAGATATTGACGATCATGGCGTAGGTGACGATCGTGCCGATCTTGCGCAGCGCCGGCAGCCCCGGATCGAAACTGGTGACCCGCCGCAGAATGAGGGCGATGAGGATCAACAGGGCGGGCCCGGAGGCGAAGGCCGAAGCCAGGAAGCGCGGTGCCATGATGGCCGTCAGCCAGTAGTCACGTCCCGGCAGGCCGGAGTACAGGAAAGCCGTCACCGTGTGGATGCTGATGGCCCAGGGAATCGAGATGTAGATGAGCGGCTTCACCCAAGCGGGCGGCGGCAGCTCGTTGCTCTCGGCCGTCAGCATCGTCCAACCGACGACGATGTTGATCAGGAGGTAGCCGGACAAAACGATGATGTCGTAGAACATCACCGAGTTGAGCGTGGGGTAGAGCAGCACGTTCAGAACGCGCGAGGGCTGTCCCAGGTCGACCACGACGAAGAGCACGCACATCGTCACGGCCGCCACCGCCAGGAACTCGCCCATGATCGTGATCTTGCCGAACATCTTGTAGTGGTGCAGGTAGTAAGGCAGCACCACCATCACGCCGGAGGCGGCGACGCCAACCAGGAACGTGAATTGAGCGATGTAGAAGCCCCAGGACACGTCGCGACTCATTCCTGTGACGCCCAGGCCGTAGTCGAGCTGGTAGTAGTAGCAACCGAAGCCGATGGCGATCACGACGCACAGGAAGGCGAGCCAGGCCCAGTAGCGCGGGCCGCCGTGCAGCAAATGGTCTATCATCGCTTCCTCCCGCTACGACGTAATGTAGTAGGCTTGCGGCCTCGTGCCGAGATGCTCTTTGCGTCTTAGCGCCAGCCGCTCCGCCAGTATCTTGTGGGCCTCGGAATTCGGGTCCTCCAGGTTGCCGAAGACCAGCGCCTTCTGCCGGCAGGCCTCCACGCAGGCCGGCGGCTGACCCTGGGCCAGTCGCTCCTCGCAGAAGTTGCACTTTTCCACCACGCCCTTAGTGCGCGTGGGGAATGAAGTGTTGATTTCCTGAACGAACGGCCGCGGGTCGCGGAAATTGAAACTCCTGGACCCGTAAGGGCAGCCCGACATGCAGAAGCGGCAGCCGATACAGCGGTGAAAGTCCATCATCACGATGCCATCGGATGCGCGCTTCCAGGTGGCTTGAGTGGGGCAGACGCGCACGCAGGGCGGGTTGTCACAGTGGTTGCAGAGCAGCATCATCGGCTGCTCCTTCATCCCACCGGTGGCGTAGTTGTCGCCTTCTTGCTCGTCGAAGGCCTCTTCAAAGGTGGCCTTCCAGATCCATTTGATTTCGTGCGCCTTGTCGGTCTCCTCGCCCTGGGCGTTGGGAGCGAACAGCGGCACGTTGTGGATCTTGTGGCAAGCGTCAATGCAGTCGCGGCAGGTTGGGTCTTGGGCGCACTTTGCCGGGTCGATGACCATCGCATAGCGGATTGTCGCAGTGGCCACGGGGGCCTTCTCGTCCCGCGCGAGGGCGCTCATTACCTGGCTAGCGCTGGCGCCGACGACGACCAGGCCGCCGATGCTAAGAAACTGACGTCTGCTGAGGCGCCTCACGAACTCACCTCCTTCGGGACATTGTGGCAGTCCCAGCAGTTGGGCGACACCCCGGCGTACGTGTGACAGGAATCGCAGAAATCCTGCTTGTTGTCGTGGCACTTGAGGCAGGTGTTGGTCAGGCTCTTCTTATACTGCTTGTTGTAAGTGAAGGAGGTATAGGTCCGGTCATTGTTGCGGACCACGTCCTCCCGCCATTGAACCAGCAACTGCATATGGTTGTCGCGCATCCAATCCTTGGACTCGACGCATTGCGTCTCGTTCGCCGGCAGCGCCGGTTTTGGCGGTTGGCTGGGGCCGCCGGTCGCGTACGTGTAGGCGGTCGGGATGAAGAACACGGCCAGGAAAATCAGCAAGCCCGGCACGATGTACTTACCGTCATACATTGGCGGTAACCTCCTCCTTGGTAAGCAGCGGCGTGCCGCGCAGGTCGGTGGTGCGCTCGCCCTCGCCCTTCATCACGAGGGCGTTGCCGACCAGTTCGTGCACCCCCGCTACCTCAACCCCCGGCACCCAGTACTCCATCAGGGGGGGAAGCGTGGCCTTGTCGATAGCGCACATGCAGGTCAGCAAATTGACGCCATGCTTCTCGTGCACGTACTGAACGGCGTTGGCGCGCGGCATGCCGCCGCGCAGGCGAGCCTCCAGGTTCTCGTCGGTGCCCAGGCCCGAGCCGCTGCCGCAACAGAAGGTGCGCTCGCGAATGGTGCTCTCGGGCATCTCGAAGAAGTTGTTGCAAGAGCTGCGCAACAGGTAGCGCGGCTCCTCGAACAAGCCCATCGCCCGCGCCGGGTTGCAGGAATCGTGGTAGGTAACCCGGAAGTGATCGTTGCGACTCGGGTCCAGCTTGATCTTGCCCTCGCGGAGCAAGTCGGCCGTGAACTCCGAAATGTGCACCATCTTGGTGCTGGTGGCGTTCTCGAACCTGGTGCCCGTGAGCGGGGAAACCGGTTCCTCCAGGAAGTCGGCCGGGCCGTTCATCGTATCCATGTACTGATGCAGCACCCGCCACATATGGCCGCACTCGCCGCCCAGAATCCACTTCACGCCCAGGCGCTTGGCCTCGGCGTAGATTTTCGCGTTCAGCCGCTTCATCATCTCGTGGGAGGTAAAGAGACCGAAGTTGCCGCCCTCCGAGGCGAAAGCCGACATCGTGTAGTCGAGCCCGATTTCGTGAAAGAGCGCCATGTAACCCAGGAAGGTGTAGTAGTGCGGGCTGCCGAAGTAGTCGGCCGACGGCGTGACGAAGAGAATCTCGGCGCCTTTCTTGTTGATCGGCACCTCGACCTTGACGCCGGTGATGTCGGCCAGATCGTCGGCGGCGAACTCGATGTTGTCCTTGAAGGTGTGCGGCTGGATGCCCAGGTGGTTGCCGGTGCGATAGCAGTTGGCCACCGGCTCCATGACCCAGTTGATGTTGACGCCGACCAGGTTCAACAGCTCGCGGCCCATCATCGTGATCTCGGCCGTGTCGATGCCGTAGGGGCAGAAGACCGAACAACGCCGGCACTCCGTGCACTGGTAGAAGTAGTAGAACCACTCCTTGAGCACGTCTTCGGTTAGGTCTCTGGCGCCGGCGAACTTGCCGAGCACCTTGCCGGCCGTGGTGTGCTGGCGGCGGTAGACCGAGCGCAGCAGTTCTGCCCGCATCACCGGCATGTTCTTGGGATCGCCCGAGCCGATGAAGAAATGGCACTTGTCGGCGCACGCGCCGCAGCGCACGCAGATATCCATGAAGAGCTTGAACGAGCGGAAGCGATCGAGCCGCTCCTGCATGCCCTTGTAGATGATCTCTTGCCAGTCCGGCGGCAACTTCCAGTCGTCGTCGGCCGGCCGCCACTGACGTGGATTGGGCATACCCAGGTACTCGAGCATCTTCGGCTTTGACGGGTAGCAGTAATTGCCGTGCTTGGCCTTGAAGTCGACGTCAGGCTCGAGCCAGTCCTTTTCCGGCAGTTTGTTGTGCTCTACGCGCAGTAGATCCTCAGGCTTGGGCCCTTTTTCAGGCATGTCCGCCCCTCGCAGCCGCCATCTCCGGCTTGTGATCTAAGTCCTCGTCCAGCGGAATGCCGGCCATCTCCAGCTTTTCCTTGAACTCCTCCTGCCACTCCGCGTAGCTGTGAGTGGGCACGGGGTAGTTCCAGGGGTTGACGTGCCGCCGCCTGCGGTTGTCGTTGGTCAGGTTGCGGGTGGGACTGAGGAAGATCCCGCCCATATGCATCAGCTTACTCAAAGGGAAGTAGACAAGCAGCGAGCTGACCAGCGCCAGGTGGGCAAAGAACAACGGCCCGACGTTGGCGGGGATGCGCGGCTGCAGAACAACCAGGCTCAATGCCAGTTCCTTCACCGCCTCGATGTCCACCCGGAAGAAGTGGCGCATCAGGACCCCGGTGGTGCCGATGCCCAGAATGAGGAAGAGCGGGAAGTAGTCCGCGGGCAGAGAGATGTAGCGTATTTGCGGCATCACCACCCGGCGAGCGAACAGAAAAAGGAGCGCCACCAAAATAGTGGCCGTGGTGATGTACATCGCCGGCACGCCAACCTGAAAGAAGCCGTCGACGGCCTGCAACCAGGGCACGAAGAACGGCACCGGGTCGAGGAAGAAACGCGTGTGCCGCAGTATGATCACCAGGAATGAATAGTGGAAGAGCAGGCCACCGGCCCAAAGGAGCTTCTCCTCGCCAAAGAGCAGCCTCTTGCCACGCAGCCCCGCCGACGTGTTGCGGAAGAGCGAGCGGAAGAGGAGGACCTCCAGAGCCATGCGACCCAGCACGCCCAGCTTATTGGCGGGCGCCTCCAGGTTGTTGGCCTTGATCCAGGGCAAAGAACGTTGCTGGCCAGCGGTCGTCGTGATGCGGAAGGGCACCGGCGAGCGGACCCAGCCCAGCATGCGGTAAGCAAAGCCTGCGACGAACGCGGCCATGGCGATGTAGGGGATGATGATGCCGAAGACAACCTGGAGGGCGGGCAGAGAACCACCCGCGTAACCCACCAGGGCTAGGGCGACAACAATTAGAAACGGGTAGAGCATTTTGGCCATTAGGCACTACCTCGCTGGAGGGGGCGAGCCTGCCCCCGGTTCATCGGCGTCCGGCTCGGCCTCGCCGACGTCGCCGTATATACGGCCGAGCCTGTTCAGGATGCGGTCGGCTCGGCCCCTGATTTCCTTAGTTCTGATCTCGAAGATGCGCTCGCGCCGCCGCATGTAGACATCAAACGCCAGGAGAGCCAGGCCGTCGAGGCGCGACTCGAAGTCGAGGATCTCGTCCTGGCTCGGTTTGACCGCCTTCTCGGCGGCCACTATCTCGCGCACCGCCGTCTTGAGCAAAAAGACGAAAGCCACGGCCTGAGAAGGGGCAAAATCCTGCACGACACGCACTTTGACAATGTCGTCGACGGCCGGAGCCAGGTCCTCGATCGGCACACCGCGTAACAAGCCGTCAAGAATTGTCTCGCTCTCCTGCTGAATGGCGTAGCCAACGGGATTGAGGAACTGGTCCTGTTCACGTTGGAGGAACCGCGCCGTATCCGTCGGATAGGTATCGACAATGAGACGCACCCATCGTTGCAAGATGGCCGTCTTATTCTTATTCAGTAGATCGCTGAGCATGTTTCGATCCCCACCCGGTCACGGTGCGACGACACAGTGCGACTTCACGCAGCAGCGTGCCAGGCTGGCCTGGCACGCTGCCGGCTATCGGCCCCTGCCGGTCAATCGACGCAACGGAGAGCAGGCGGGACGAGCCCGCCCTCTTCCTAGACGCAGCCGGTCGGCTTGGGCAGGCCGGCGATCTTGCAGGCGCCCTTGGCCGGGCCGGACGGGAACAGGGCGTAGATCTGCTTGAGGTCCTTGCCGGTGTCCTTGCAGACCTTGCGCACCATCGGCGCGATGCCGAACTTCAGGTAGTACTCACGAATCATGTTGACGACTTTCCAGTGTTCGTCGGTCAGCTCCGGCACTTCCTCGTCCTGTGCCAGGACGGTGGCCACCGTTTGGTTCCACTGGCCCGGGTCCTGAATGAACCCGTCCTCGTCGATCTCCAGCTCTTGTCCGCCAAAATCCCTCAGTGCCATTGACGGCACCTCCTATGTTGAGTATGGGGCTGCTACCCCTGGCCTTTACCCTTCAGGGTTACGTAGGACGTGCCCAGGTAAAGGAATTCGATCTTGTCCTCTTTGGCCAGGTCATTGATCGCGTTGTCGGCCTCGTGCTTGCTGACGCCCAGCGCGTTCGCGACCTCACGATTCTTGGCCTTGGAAACGGTACCCAGATAGTCCAGAATCCGCTGCTTCAGGTCCCCGCCAGCCGATTCGCTCATTGGATGCCACCTTCCTCGCGGTCAGTTCGACCGCGCAATTACCACTTGAACGTCGGGGTGGTGCGGAACGTGGTGGTCGCGTGCGTGAAATCGTCGATGTGCTTGTCGGTGAAAGGAATGCCCGTCAGTTCGAAGAAGCGCTCCCAGCTGATCCGCTCGATCCACTCGCCCATGCGCTCGCCCTTGTGAGCGTTCTTGGCGTAGACCTCGACGATGTTCTTCACAGCACTCACCACTTCGGGCCAACGCGGCGGCGTGTTCGGTAGGTACGGGATTGCCAGGCGAGAGAACATCGGGGCGGTGCGGGCGTTGGAGACCTTGCCGCCGACGAAGATCGCCACGCCGTCGTTCAGGGCGTCCGCGATGGGCAGCGCCGGGCAGACGGAGAAGCAGTTGCCGCAGTACATGCAGCGGTCTTCGTTGATGGTGACGCTCTTCTCCTTTGGGTTCGGCCGGATGGCCGCCGTCGGGCAGCTGGCGATGACCGTGGGAATCTCGCACATCTTGCCCAGCCGCTCGTGGTCAACCTTGGGCGGCTTGCGGTGGATGCCCACGATCGCCAGATCCGAGCAGTGCACGGCGCCGCACATGTTCAGGCAGCAGGCCAGGGAGATGCGCAGCTTGGCCGGCAGGCTCTCGGAGGTGAAGTAAGGCACCAACTCGTCCATGACTGACTTCACGATACCGGAGGCGTCAGTCGCCGCCGAGTGGCAGTGCACCCAGCCCTGCGTGTGGACGACGTTGCTGATGGCGTTGTTGGTCCCGCCGATGAGATAGCCCTTCTGCTTCAGTTCGTCGATCAGGGGCTCGACCATAGCCGCATCCGAGACCAGGAACTCGATGTTGTGGCGGCTGGTGAACCGCAGGTGGCCACCGCAGTACTTGTCGGCGATGTCGGCGATATCCCGGATGAAGTCGATGCTGACGAGGCGCGAGCCCGCGACGCGCACCGTGTAGATGGCGTCGCCGCTCTCGGCCACGTGCTTCAGCACGCCCGGCTTCAGGTTCTCGTGGTACTTCCACGAACCATAGTTCTTGGTGATTACCGGCGGCAGCATCTGCCGGAAATCGGGAGGGCCTATGTCTGTCTTGGCTATTGCCATGCTTGCATTACCTCTCGTTGCTCAATATTGCCGTCACTGGCGACGGACCCTAGTTGATTTCGTCAGGCGACCAGAAGTAATACGGATTGGAGCGCGGCCGGAAGACCATCTGCGACACCGGCTTCAGCTCGACCGCCTTCAGGAACGCGCCCATGCCCAAGCGATCGATCAGCTCGCCGATGCGCTCGCGGGTCTTGCCGTTCTCGTCCCACCAATCCCACATCTTGGCGAGCAGGTCCTTCAGCTCCTGGTAGGGCGGCTCCATCTTTATGAACGGAATCAGCACCCAGGAAAGGTAAGCGCCCTTGACGATAGGGGCCTTGCCGCCGATGAGAATGGTCGCACCTTTCTCCACGCCCGGCCGGATGGCCTTGGGCATCATGTTGATGCAGTGCATGCAGCGGATGCATTCCTCTGGCTGGACGCTCAGCTCCATCTTCGTCGCGTCGTAGGACAGGGCCTTCGTGGGGCACTTGGCGACGACGGCGCCTCTGATATTGAGGTCTGAGTTGGCGTAGTGCTTGACCTCAGCCTGATCGATGCGCAGCGTATCGCGCCAGGTGCCGATGATCGGCATGTCCGAGCGCGCGATAGAGGCCACGCAGTCGTTGGGGCAGCCAGAGACCTTGATCTTGAACTTGTATGGCCACATCGGCCGGTGCAGCTCGTTCTGGAACGTTTGCGTGAAGTCGTTGCAGATGTCGAGCGTGTCGATGCAGGCATACTCGCAGCGGGCCGGTCCGACGCAGGCGCTGGGCGTGCGCAGGGCAGAACCGGAGCCGCCGAGGTCGAAGCCCGCCTCGCTCAAGGCGTCGAACGCCGGCTGCAGGTTGGGCGTGACCGTGCCCAACAGAATGACGTCACCCGTCGAGCCGTGGAAGTTGGTCAGGCCGCTGCCGTATTTCTCCCAGATGTCGCAAAGGGTGCGCAGCGAGGCAGTATTGTAGAACCAGCCGCTGGGCTGGTTGACACGCATCGTGTGGAAGTCCCGCACTTCGGGGAACTGCTCGGGCGCGTCTGAGTATCGGCCGATCACGCCGCCGCCGTAGCCACGCACACCCACGATACCGCCGTGCTTCCAGTGGACCCGCTTCTCCGTGTAGGAGAGCTCCAGCTGGCCAAGCGCATCCTTGGCCATGGGGCTCTTCTTCGCCGCCCGCTTCATCTCCTTGACGAAGCTAGGCCATGGACCACTTTCCAGTTGGTCCAGCAATGGGGTCTTGGATTCCTCCATACTACCTCTTGTCTCCTTTCGTACTGACTACCACACGCTGACCGAACGCGCCGCGCCGGCCGCCAACCCGCCATCCTTCGCCGCCGAGCGAGCCACCGCCACCAGTCGCCCCGCCCACTCGGGAGTGCCGACCGCGTGCAGATGGGTGAAACCGGCCAACACGTTGCGGTAAATGATCGCGTCCCTCTTCTGGCCGATGCCGTGACCACGCTCCAACCGGTAGGCCAAATTCTCCTGGCCCAGGGCTTCTAGCCGGCCGTAGTGAAATTCGTGTCCCCGTAGCACTTGCCCTTCGGGAAAGAATGGGTTCGCCTCCACCACCGTGGCTGCCACGTAGCCGTGGCCCTGCGGTTTGGCGGTAAAAGACACCTCACAAGGCAGAGCGCCGACCATTTCATAACTTCGACCCTGCCAGTGAAGTCGCCTCGACAAGTAGATGAGTCCCGCGCACTCGGCATAAACTGGGAGGCCAGTCGCTACGGCCTGTGCCAGGTCGTGCCGCAGAGCGGCGTTTGCCTCCAGCTCCGCGGCGAACATCTCAGGAAAGCCGCCGCCAATGTACAGCGCGGCCACTTCGGGTAGACTCCGCTCGCCGAGGGCATCGATGAATACCAGCTCTGCCCCTGCTCGCTCCAACGCCTCCAGATTCTCCGGATAGTAGAACGAGAAGGCTCGGTCCCGAATCACCCCGACGCGCACGCTGGGGCCACTCGGCTGGCCTGCCGGTTCCCTTGCCGGACGTGGCGCCGTGGCCGGGCGGGCCAAGAGCAACGTCGCCTCGACGTCGACGTGAGCCGACACCAGACGCTCGGCTCGCTCGATCTTCGCCTGTAGCACCTCCGCTTCGCCTTGCGGCACCAGACCGAGGTGCCGCTCGGGAATGGACAGACCCTCATCCTTGGGCAAGCAGCCCAGGACCGGCAAACCGCAGTGTTCGGCCACAGCGTGCACCAGCATCGATTCGTGCCGGCCGCCGGCGACGTTGTTGAAGATGACGCCAGCGACGTCCAGGTCAGGCTCGAAGTGCTGGTAGCCGCTCACCATTGCGGCCGCACTCCGGGTCATGCGCGTGGCGTTGACCACTAAGATGATAGGCAAGCCGAGGGCGCGAGCCAGCTGGGCTGTGCTGCCGCTGCCTGCCAGGTCTACGCCGTCGAACAGACCCATCGCCCCCTCGACCACCGCCACCTGAGCGCCGGCCAAGGCACGGTAGTATAAGGCGACAAGCGCCTCCTGGGGCATCATGAAAAGGTCGAGGTTGCGGCAGGCCCGACCCGCGGCGGCGCTGAGCCAGCTGGGGTCGATGTAGTCGGGGCCTTTCTTGAAGGGCTGCACAGCCAAGCCGCGTCTGGCCAGCGCCGCGCACAATCCTAGGGAGACAGTGGTCTTGCCCGACCGTCCCTGAGGAGCGGAGATGACGAACCCAGGCACTGTCATCGTCAACGCCCCTGCTCGCGAGCCGACGAGCGCCCAAGGCCGGACCTGCCAGTCCCGCCGGCGCCGCTCTGCGTCGTGCTGTGAATCAAGCTGCCTCGCTCCTCGATAGCGCGCCAATTGCGCCTTACCGGCCTCCCCGGGGCCAAACAGGCTCCTGCACGGGAGGCAGTAGAATCAATAGATATTATGCCTAGCATAGGGACGTCAATAGACAATAGTGTCTAGAGGACGACGCCCCGATACTTAGCCGGGATAGCCCGATATTACCATGTTGGGCTACTACCGACCCGTCCAGGCGGCTAGTCCCCCCTCCAAGAAGCGCACGCCGGCGAAGCCGGCCCCCTCAAGGAGGCGTTGCGCCTCGTAAGAGCGCGTGCCCAGGGCGCAAACCGCCACCAGCGGCTGCCCTTGTGGCAGCTCCGCCAGGCGCTGTCGCAGCTCGGCCAAGGGAAGGCGCAGAGTCGGCCTGCCCAGCCCCGGGCCCTGTTTCGTTTCGGCCGGCGTGCGCACGTCCACCAGAGTCAGGCTTTCCCCAGCGGCCAGACGCTCGCGCAGCTCGTCCACGGAACAGCTACGGGCCAGACCGTCAAGCTTGTCGCGACAGAGGTTAGCCGCCTGAGCGATGGCGTCGACGGCGGAAGCGAACGGCGGGGCATAACCCAGGTCGGCATCGGCCAGGTCATCCACCGTGGCGTTCAGCGAGAGCGCCATCGCCGCCACGTCGACGCGCTTGATGGCTTCCCCCGGCCCCACCACCTGTGCACCGAGCAACCGCCGGCTAGCGGCATCCGCGATCAGCTTCACGGTGATGGGGGCGTGCATGGGGAAGAAATGGGCCACGTCCATGGTCGGCACCAGCGCCGTCTCCACCTGGAAGCCGAGAGTCCGGGCCTGCGCCTCGCTCAACCCCGTGCGACCGACGTTGAACTCCAGCACCTGCAGCACCGTCGTGCCAAGCGCGCCCTGGTAGCGCTCGTTGCCGCCGACGACGTTAGAGCCGATGATGCGGCCGTGCTTGTTGGCCACCGTGCCCAGCGGAAAGATCACTTTCCAGCCACCGATGTGATGCGCAATCTCGGCGCAGTCGCCGCCTGCGTAGATATCCGGGTCGCTCGTCCGCAGGTACTCGTCGACCACAATGCCGCCGGTCTTCCCCAGCGCCAGGCCGGCGTCTCTCGCCAGGCCGACGTTCGGCTTGAGTCCGGTGCCGACGATGACGGCCAGCGTCTCTATTTCCTCGCCCCCCGCCACGGCCGCCCGCACGTTGCCTTCCTCGTCACCTTCCAGCCGTTCCAGGCGCGTGCCCAGGCGCACGTCCAGGCCCTCGCGCTCCAGGTGGTGCTCCAACAACCGGGCCACGTCGGGGTCGATGAGCCCTGGCAGCAGGTGGTCCATCATCTCGAGGACGGTGACTTCAGCACCCCGGGCGACCAACGCGTCCGCCGTCTCCAGGCCGATTAGACCGCCGCCGACGACCGTGAAGTGCGCGCCTTTGTTCTCTTCCAGCAAGCGACGCAGGGCCAAGGCGTCCTCGGGCGTGCGCAGATTAAAGACACGCCCCAGTTCCATGCCCGGTACGGGCGGCCGAGTCGGTGTCGCGCCGGTAGCCAGGACCAGCTTGTCGTAGGGGAGCGCAAAGCGCTCGCCGGTGGCCAGGCTCTGGACGTGGAGGGCTCTCTCTGCCCGGTCGATGCGCTCGGCCAGCGTGCGGGTCAGAACGCGCACATTCTTCTCGTTGTGGAAGTAGTCGACGTCGCGGACCTGGCCGGAGAGGGTGGTCATCAGGCCCTCGATTTTACCCACCATGCCGGAGAGGAAGAAGGGCAGTCCACAACCGCCGTAAGAGACGTACTCTCCTTGGTCGACGATTGTGATCTCAGCCTCTGGGCTGCAACGGCGAGCCCGGGCCGCCGCCTTGGGGCCGGTCGCCACTCCCCCTACCACAACTATGCGCGGCGTCGCTGCCACGTTTCCAGGACCTCCTAGCTGTCTAGCGGACCTCGCGCATGGCTTGCCTTGTCCGCTCGGTCGCTATCGCTACGCACTGCGATACGTGAAACCCGCAGCTATCACTCGCGCGCTGGGCTATTCTAGCACCATTGACAGGCAATGGGAAGGGACCTCTCCTGGCAGCGCCAGGCGCACTCGGGTGTGACCACGCCAGGCCGCAGTCGCGCCAATGGCGCAATCCCTCGACAAGTGGCCTCCCAATGTCTTGACTGGACCCCTTTCCTGGCGCATAATGGGTGCGCGAGCTAGCCCATCCGGGCGTGGCAATGGGCTGGCCGGCTTGTCGCTTCGCTGGAGGGACGCATGATCGAAACCGTCGCCGACGAGTTAGTGCAGCCGCGGGTAGACGAGCTGCCGGGTCTTATGCGAATCCTGGAGAGCAATTGGGCGGAGCTAGCTGGGGGAGAGGCCAGCAGAGTCGTGGCGGGCTGCATGTATTGCCCACGCTGCGATGGCGACCGAGCGATGCGCATCGCGGTGCGCTACGCCAGCGGGCTGATGGAAGGTCGTTCCGTGGTCTTGCCCGGCGCCCCGCCGGAGTTCGTGCCTGCCCTCATCGCCCTCACTTGCGTGCAGTGTAACGCCGCCTTTACAGCCGTCATCTATGGCCAGGAGGACGGGCCCACCTTGGCGGTGCTGCCCGCCCGCCACGCTACTTTGAGCACACGGCATACCTCTCCGCCGGTTGCTTTCTACCTCGACCAGGCGAAGCGTGCCGAGTCCGCCGGCGCGGCCAGCGCCAGCCTAGCCATGTACAGGGTGGCTCTGGAAGGCCTTCTGGCCGAGCAAGGTTACATGACCGGCTCGCTAGGGCTCCGTCTGCACCAGCTGGCCAAAGGCGTGGAAACGGGAGCAGCGCCCAAATGGGCGCTGGAACTGGAGCCCGAGTTCCACGCCGTCCTGCAGCGAATCGGCGAGTCGCCGACCAGCCTGCTGGTCGGCGACGCCAATGGGCAGCTAAGGCGCGATTCAGAAATTCTGGCGCTGCTCGACGACACCTTCCGCATGTTGCTGTTCCTCGTTTACGAGGTTCCGCACGAGAAGAGCGAACGGCTGAAGGCCCTGCGCAACAAGACCGAAGCGCTGTTCCGCTAGCGCGTTCGCTTGCTCAGGTTCCCGCAGTCCGTCCCGGGGAGTATCGACTATGGCTGGATGGACGCCTCCTGACAACCGCCAGGAGCCCTCGCGCTTCTGGCAGGATACCATCAAGGCTGTCGGCTATCTCGTGGCTGCGCTGGCTGCCCTGCTGGCCGGCGACGGGCACCCAACGCTCTTGTTGCTTGCTCTTGCCGTCTTAGCCCTGTTGTTGCTGAGCAGCGGCGCCGGCGGCCTGAACGGGCGGTTGCTGCGCGTGCCCCCCATCTGGCGTGGGTTCGTGTGGCTCACACTGCTCCTGCCGGGTCTGGCTGGCCTCGCTCTGGCCTTGCCCTTGCCGTCGTCCAAGCCGCCAGCCAGCCCGACGGCCGCGCCACCCGTCGCCCCTGCCGTCGTGGCGCGGGTCGAGGAGCAGCCAAGGGCGACGTTCACGCCCACGGCCGCACCTCTCGTCCCCACCGCCGTGCCGACCGCCCAGGCGGACCTTTGGTCGACGCCGGTGACGGCGATTGTTGCCACCGAGGAACCGGTCAGATCGCCGGCGCCTTTCTCGTCTGGAGCTGGTCCGGTCCTGGTGGCGCAGGTGCCCGCGCCGGCCCCTGCCGTGGTCCTAGCACTAGCCCCAGCCCACACGCCCGTGATCGTCCCGCCGACGCTCGCGATCGCGCCACCGGTGGCGGCCCCGCCCGCGACGGCGACACCCGCGCCTGCGACGCGGGCGCCGCAGCCGACAGAAGAACCCCAACGTCCTCCCGCCACGCCGACCCCCAAACAGACCGCGGAACCGCCAGAACCGAAGCCGGAGCCTGAACGGCCACCGGCCACGCCCGCGCCGACGCCTACACCGCAGCCGCCTGTGCGGATAGTGAGTGTGCCTCCCGAAGTCAGCATATCGCTCACGTCGCCCGTCAAGCCGGGTAGCAGCGCGACGCTCGCGGTGACGACGGCTGCCGGGGCAATCTGTGAGGCGGAGGTGTACTACAAGCCGGGCGAGAGGGTGGACAAGAAGATCGAGCCGATTCAGGCCGACGGCGACGACGATGCATCCTGGACGTTGAAAGTGGGTTCGGGACCAGGGTCCTGGCCGGTCGTCGTGACCGTTAGCCAGGACGGGGCATCAGCCAGCGCTCAGACGACACTGATCGTCGACAACCCGAAATCAAAATCCAAGAAATAGCCGCCCGGCCTGCTAGGTAGCGGCCGCGGAGGCGCTGGCAGACCCTACCGTGCGGCCGTTGAGCGACACCGGCGCCACCCGGGAGGCGGCTACCTCCTTCAGGTCCTGCACGTTCACGAGGAGGAACGCCTCCACCACTCGCGGGTCAAACTGCCCTCCCGCGCATCGCGCCACCTCCTCGCGAGCCGCCACCAGAGAAGAGGCTGACCGGAAAGGCCGGTCAACAGTCATCGACTCGTAGGCGTCGGCGACGGCGAAAATGCGGGCGGAGAGGGGGATATCGTTCCCCTTCAGCCCCTGGGGATAGCCCTTGCCGTCGTAACGCTCGTGGTGGTAGCGAATGATAGGCAGCCCCTGGGCCAGGAAGGGGATGTGCCGCACCATGCGGTAGCCTTCCTCGGCGTGGGTCCGCATTATGGACCACTCGGGCAGCGTAAGCGGGCCGGGCTTGCGCAAGATGCTGTCGGGCACCGCCATCTTGCCAATGTCGTGCAGCAGGGCCCCGTTGAGCAAACCCTCGATCTCCTCCTGCGCCATCCCCAGTTCGCGAGCGATGAGCTCGGTGTAGGCGGCCACCCTATTGGAATGCCCCGACGCTTCCGCATCTCGGCTGTCGATGGCAGCAGCGAATTCCATGATTGTGTCATCATACATCGCTCGCAAAGCCTGTAAGCGCGACAGCGCCTCGTCGTGCGCCTTCACCAATTCCTCGTTGGCCCGCTTCAGGTCGGCCACGTTGCCCAGCGTGCGCTCCGTATCGCGCCGCATGACCAAGTAGAGAAGCAACGGCCCCCCCACGAAGTACAGCAAGCCCCAGAGCCCGGAGGAGAGGAAGCTGAGCGTACAGAGGAGAGCCAGCTCTCCCCAGACCAAGTAGTAGGGGAAGAGCGCCCGGTAACGCTGGTTCCAGACCGCGAAGATGGACGTCCGACGCGCCAGCGCCAGCGAGAGCGAGAGAAGGGCAGTATCGACGACAAAGTAGACGGCCCCCGCCACGGCCGCGGGCAGCACGAGTAGCGCCGTCTCTGCGCTCGGCAGCAGCGCTGCCGTCTTGACGTAGAAACCGGCGGCAGCGACACAACCAAGGGTAGCATTGCCCAGATAGAAGGGCAGCAGCGAGAAGCTGTTGCGGCCAAAGGCCAGGGTGGCAACGGCGATTACCGGCGCGACCACGAGGGCACCCGGCCAGGCGAAGACCATCCCCGCCGCCAAGGCAAAGATTGCGCCCAGGAAAACCTTGCGCCTGCCGGGAAGGTGAATGGCCAGGGACTCGCCTACCACCACCAAACAGGCCAACGTCCCCAATCCAAGCCAGTCCAAGTCGGCCTGCCAGGGCTGGTAGCGGAGCCAAAGCAAGACCACTGACGTCAGAAGAGCGACGGCCCAGACGGCCAGCGGAAAGGTGACCCCCGCCACGCGGTCGCCGGACTTGGCCTTCATCTCTTCCAAGGAACGCGCGGCCGTCGGGCCGGAACCAGCCGTGGCGCCGGCCGTGTCGGTCGGGGCGCTCTGCTCCTCCGTGGCAGCGCCGAGCAGGGTGGCGGCCAGAAGCCGCTCGCGCACCGTTTCGGCGCCCTGCGGTGCCGGTGTTGTAGCGGTCTCGTCGGCGAACGAGGCATTCTCCTCGGCAGGGCTGGCCCGCATGGTCGGACGAAGGGCCGCGCTTTCGGCGGATGACACCCACACCCGATTGCGGCCGCGCAGCTTGGCGTAGTAGACGGCCAGGTCAGCCTGATGGACCACTTCACTGGGGGTCTGCCCGTGCGCCGGGTAGGAGGCCACGCCAAGGCTCAGCGTCGCCTGCAGTGGCTCAGGCGTGGTCGCGACCTCGAAGCGGGCGTCTTCGACGCCCTTGCGCAGTCGTTGGGCAACCGCGTGGGCATCGGCGCTGTCCGTTTCTGGCAGAACAATGGCGAATTCCTCGCCGCCAAAGCGGGCAGCCAAATCGTACTCGCGCAGACCGTTCGTGATCACCCGCGCCACCCCGCGCAGCACGGCGTCTCCGGCTAGGTGGCCATAGTTGTTGTTGATGTTGCGCAACAGGTCGAGGTCGGCCATGATCACGCTCAGGGGTCGCTTGTAACGGGCAGCCCGACGGAACTCCCCCTCCAACACCTGGGCAAAGTAGCGGCTGTTGTACAGGCCTGTCTTGGCGTCGGTACGGGCCTGCTCCTGCAGGGGAAAAGTCTTCAAGGCCCGGTAGGTAAGCAACAGTGAAGCCAGCGTGAGCCCCACCAGCCAGGGGCTTAGCTGCCACAGTAGGGCGATCAGAATGCCCGTGCAGCAGAGCGCGAAATCGACCAGCAGGTTTTCGCCGCTGAAGAGTCGCGTCTCCCGGGCCGATTCCCCGCGCGCCAGATAGAGGGAAACCGCGAGGAAGCCGTGGTTGGCGACGATGAAGAACGCCGCCGCCGCCAGGGCCGCCAGCAGCGCCTGAGGTTCTACCAGAGTATCGCTAGCACCCGACTGCAGGCGCACGTAAAGCGTGCGCGCCAGGAAAGCGTCGAGCGTCAGGTTGCCGAAGTTGAAGAACTGTGCGTGCCAGGACGAGTGTCTAAGCAGAACAACCGGCACGAACGCCAGTATCAGCAGCAGGGAGAGGGAACCCGGCGGCAGGAGCAGCAAACCGGCGATCAGGAAGATCGGCGTAACGTAGTAGGCGTGCTCGCGGGCGGCGGCCACGGGGAACAGCTGCGAGCAAGCGGCCCCTAAGGCCAGCACTGCGAGCAGCACTCGCTGGTTTTCAGTCGCCGGCAGACTGGGCTGGCTCCAAACCAACAGGCCGACGCCCAGCGCCAGAGTAGCATATACGAAGGCTCGCGCCAGCGGCGACATGCTTTTCACGCTCGCCCCTTCCCTCACTGCGCTTCTGGCTCCCGCGAGTGGCGCTACTCGTCCAGGTTCCGCAACTATCATAGCCTTAGTGAAGGCCGCTTGCTAGTCCGCTGGCGTTGAGAACCGGTGAATTGGCCGTAATGAAGCGGTGAAGCGCCGGCCGACAATTGGGCTAGCCCGCCAGAGGCCCAGTACGCCTAGAAGCCGCCCGGGCTGGCGGGCGGCTTCTGGAAGCGGAGAGTGAGGATAAGGGTCAGGCAATCACGACCACGTCGGGCATCGTGTTCATCCGCACGTTCGTGCCAACATCTTCCTTGCCGAACACCTGGGCCCAGGTCATCACCGGGGTGTCTCCGTGGTGGCGCTCCTCGTGGGGATTGAAGAAGAAGAGCTTGATGCCACGGAACTTGATGAACGGATAGACTTCGGCATTAGTCATCAAGTCGTACTTGTGCACTTTGCTGACCGGCCCGCCAAAGCCGTCGGCGTCGAAGACCAGGTCCACGTTGTCGTAGGTCTTGGTCGCCTTCTTGTCGGTGATCATGAACGGGTTGCCGTCGTTCACCTCCGGGTCTCCGAACTGGTGGACGATCAGGACCTTCTTGGCGGCCAGGTGCTTCTCTGCCACCAGGTCGTTCAGCATCTTCTGTGCGGCATTGATGTCGCTGCTATCGACCTGCCCGATCGGGATGCCGGGTAGATCCTCGCCAGGATAGACGTGGAACTCGGGGTCGAAGGCGACGTGCACGTTCGGATAGTCGAGGTACCCTTTCTTGATCATCCGCTCGACTTCCAACTCCGGCGTCGACTTGCCGATCTGGGTATCCAGGATTACCTGCCAGCCCCGGGCGGCCGCTGGTTTGATGTAGGTCTCAACTACATCCACGCCCGCGCTATCGAGATAGAACAGGCAGTTGCCATCGGCCTCGCACGGTGTGGCCATGCCGTAAATCAGGTGGATGACCGGCACCACTTCCTTACCGCCGTTGTACTTCTTGATCTCCTGCATCCAGGGGCCAACTTCGGCCGCCATATCGTCAAGGTTCTTGTAGTTGGCCAGCCGGCCAAGAATCGGCCCAGCCTCGAACCCCCGGCCGTAAATCGTGAGCCAGGTTCTGCCGGCAAGGGCCGAACGGACGATGGCGGGCGTGGCCGTCGGCGCCACGGTGGCGGTAGGTTCAGGCGTGGGCGTGGGCGTAGGCGCCGGCGTTGACCTCGCGGCGGTCGTCGGCGTGGCGACGGGAAGCACGGTCTCAGCCGGCAGCGGCTGGACGGCGGCCTGGGGGCCGCGAGCCAGTTGGCGCGCGAAGATGTTCTGAAGGGGCGAGAAGGCGAGAGCCGCGACGACGACTAGCACGCCTAATAGCGCCAGCAAGGTCTTTGGTCGCAAGGCCTAGGTCCTCCTGGTGACGGGGATTATCGTAACGGGCTGAGAAGCAGTTTCTATGCCACACACCAGGCGGGGAAGGGATGCCCCTGACAAGAGCGCCCAGGAGGGTCAGGGCAAGTCATCGTGAGGCGGAGCATGTGCAGGGCCGGCAATCCCTGGATTGCCGGCCCAAGCATAGATAGCAGTGCTTATGCTGCTAGCTGGCGCGAGTGTTGCTGGCGGGATTCGGCGCCGCCTCGCGGATGATGCCCCGCCTCGACCAACCGGGACGCGGGCCGGGGGCTGATGCCGAGGGCGTGCGCCGTTCCAGCATATAGCCAAAGCCCGGCACGGTCACCACGTACTCCCCTCCCATCGGGTCTTCCGGCTCGATCTTGCGGCGCAGATGATAGACGTGGACTTTGATGATGTCACGTGCCTCTTGCTCGTCGGCTTCGTAGCCCTGGGCCTCCTTGAGCAGTTCGGCGCAGCTAAGGACGCGACCGGCGCGGCGCGCCAGCGCCACGAGGATACGATACTCGATGGGGGTGAGGTTAGCCTGCCGCCCGGCCACCATGACCTGGCAGCGGTCGAGGTCGACGGATAGGTCGCGGACGCGCACCAGCCGGCTGTTCTCGTTGGTGTAACCGCAGCGACGCAGGAGAGCGAGCACCCGTGCCGCGAGCACGGGCACGTCGAGGGGCATAGGTACGAAGTCGTCGGCACCAGAGCTGAGGGCCGGCACTAGCCAGCGATCATCGCTCCCCACCAGAATCAAAGGTACGCGCGCCTGAGTGCTGATCGTGTCGCACAGGCGCAGTCTTGTGCTCTCCGCGTTGCCCAGATCGAGGATCAGAACATCGGGCCTGTGCTCGCTCGCATTGCCCAGGACATGATCGGGATGAATGGTGTTGACCGTGCAGCCTATGCCGGTTAGCGCCTCGACAACAGAACTGAACTGGCCAGGTTCATCACAGGCCACGGTTACGCGTGTCAGAATATCACCTCCCCAGCTAACTTGGGCCGCGCTGACCTGCGAGACGGCGATGACAGCGGCGGTAGTGGTGGAGACTCGCCAAACCGCCCCGGTATTGCCCTGGGGGACCCGCGCCCCTTCTTCCCTGGCTATCCCGTCGCCGGTGGGAGACGGCGACCGGACGGTCGGAGAATGAAGTTCGCGACCGCACATGGCTTCTGCTGGCTGACGCTCGTCGTCTGCGCCTGCTTGCGCCAGATTATAGAGCGACTGCACGGTATTGTAAAGTACTAAAGGGCAGTATAGCGCCAACTTACGTGAAAGACACGGCGGCAGGTCGCCTCTCCGACCTGCCGCCGTTTGGCGCGGGCCCAACCGTGGATTTGTGGCTAGGAGAGCTTGGCCAGAGCCTCGAAAATTGCCTCGGGATCGGGCTGTTCGCTTTGGGCATGCACGTCTATGTAGCGCACGTTGCCCGCCTGGTCGACGATGAACACGGAGCGCTGCGCCCTGCCATCCGGACGGAGCACGCCGTAGCGCAGCGCCACTTCCCCGTGCGGCCAGTAATCACTCAGCAGCGGGTAGTAAAGCCCACCCAGCGCCTCGGCAAAGGCGTTGAGTGAATAGCGATGATCGATCGAGATGCCCAGAACCTGGGCATTGGCGCTCTCGAACCTGGCCTTGTCGAGGCCGGTCGCCAGCGCCTGCGCCCTTCAAACGCTGCTGAAAGCCGAAGACAAGAACATCACCACGACGTTCTTCTGACCGCGGAACTGGCTGAGCAAACAGGTTTCGCCCGCGTGGGCGACCAGACTGAAGTCCGGCGCCTCATCGCCGACCGCGAGCGTCAGCGTGCGGCTGGCGAGCGAGGTGCGGCCCTTCTTGACATCAGCCAACTAGCTTCCTCCTTGCTTGCCCGGCGTCGGCGGCGCGGGCTACTTCAGCAGACGCCCCTCGACGACGCCCCAGTCCACATTGTCCAGGAAGGCCTGAATATACTTGGGGCGCTCGGCCGGCTTGTAGTCCAGCAAGAACGCATGCTCCCAAACGTCGAGGATGAGGATGGGCTTGTAGCCCGCTGGAACGCCGTCCTGGTGCAAGGTGATCCAGTGGTTGCTTAGCCAGCCCGTGCTGGGGTCTTGGAAGAGGATGGCCCAGCCCACGCCCCGCATGCCGCCCACACCCTTGAAATCGGACTGCCAGGCATCGACGCTGCCGAAGGACTTGTTGAGGTGGTCCACCAAGGCGCCGCTAGTGGGCATTGGCGTGCCGCCTGGCTTGAGCTGGCTGAAGTAGTACTCGTGCAGGATCATGCCGTCGTACTCGAAGCCCAATCGCCGGGTCAGCTCCGCCCAATCAGGGCTACCTATCTTGCCCTGCTGCGTCAGATCGCGGATGCGTTCGTTCAGGGTGTTGGTATTGGCCACATAGCCCGCATACAGGCCGAGGTGCACTTGAATCGTGGTGTCGGAAATCCCCTTCAATCCACTGATGTTGAAGTCCTTTCTCGTGTAGGGGCCCTGAGCCAGCATCGCCATACCGTGTCTCCTTCCCGTTCTTCTTCCGTGCGACCTGGCGGCCTGCGGGCCGGACCGGCGGTCGCACATTGGCCTCTCAAGCCATTATACATTATGATAGCGAGCTACGCCCCCTAACGCTAGTGGCGGCACAAGGCGTGTCCGGGGGGGCACCAGGCGCGTGCCGTTGGCTCGGCGTAAGGGCCGACCCACGACTTAGGAGTATGCTGCCTTGACAGCAGGCTGCCTGTATGCTAACCTAATCTACGTTCAGGGTCCGGCCCGCCGGACCCCTAATCGGGGGGTCCAGCGCGCTCGACCGAGGCCTCCGTTGCCACTGGCATCCCCGGCCCGCAAGGATGTTCTCCGCATAGTCGGATGACCCTGGCCCCACTCTTGAGCCGGTCAGAGTCACAGCCAACCGACTTGAACTGGGGCGCCACGGGTACCCGTCGCGGGTCAGTGCGGTCGAGCCTCTGGGCGGGGCGATCAGGCGCCCCGCGGTAGACTGGGGCAGGGAGGTAGGAGGAGAGAGACAAGCATAATAGAGGTATCCAGGCGCCAGCTAACGTTCCTGTGTGTTCGTCGGTGCGTTCTCCGTTCGTCCATCTGCTTAGAGACAGAATAGGTTGGGAGGGCTAGACACTTGCACGAAGAGAAGCAGATCACAAGGCGTCACTTCCTCGCAGCGTTCTCCACCGTCGCGGCCGGCATCGCCCTGGCCGCCTGCGCGCAGCAGCCGGCCACGCCGGCCGCCACCCAGGCCCCGGCAGCGGCCAAGCCGGCAATCAAGATTGGCCACCTCACCCCGCGCACGGGCTTCCTCGCCCCGGCCGGCTTCTACTCCTCCATCGGCGTCATCGTCGGCTTTGACATGATCAACAATGCCGGCGGCGTCCTGGGCGGCCGCAAATTCGACATCATCGCCGAGGACTCGGTCGACGCCGGGACCGCCGTCCAGAAGACCATCAAGCTCTGCGAGAAGGACAAGGTGGACTTCTTGATGGGCGAGATCAACTCCGCCTCGGCGTTGGCCGAGACCGAGAACGCAGCCAAGTACCAGAAGATCTTCATCAACACCGGCGCCAACTCCGACCAGCTGCGCCAGGACAAGTGCAACCACTACTCCTTCCATATCGAGTCGTCCAACACCCAGTCGGTCAAGGCCTGTATGTACTATCTGTCCAAGAACAAGGCCGACCTGAAGAACTACTACTTCCCGTACTCAGACTACGCCTTCGGCCAGAACCTGTACCAGGTGGCCAAGGCTGAGGCGGCGAAGTACGGCTTCAAGGAGATAGGCAACGATCCTATCCCGACTGGCACGACGGAGTTCAGCTCCTACATCCAGAAGATCAAGAGCGCCAAGCCGGACATCATTTTCAACTGCCTCGCCGGCACCGACTGGCAGGTCTTCGTCAAGCAGTACGCCGATGCCGGCGCCCCGTTCTACCACGCCGCCGCTCAGTTCGAGACCAACAACGTCTGGGGCGTGCCGAGGGACGTGATGGGGGCCATCGGCGGCATCGGCGCGGCCGTCTGGTACTTCAAAGTTGACGACCCAGGCAGCGTGAAGTTCGTCGAGGAGGCGACCAAGAAGCTGGGCAAGCCACCGGACGACCAGTGCTACAAGGACGCCATCGGCGCGACGCTGCTGGCCAAAGCCGTCGACGCCACCGGCGGTACCGACACCGAGAAGGTCATCAAGTACTTCGAGAGCGGCGCCGAGTTCGACCTCTGGAAGGGGCGCAAGGGCAAGTTCAGCACCCAGGACCATCAGCTACTCCAGACGATGTACACGCTGCAGATGAAGCCCAAGGACAAGTTGACCGACCAGTGGGATTGGTGCGACGTCGCGTATGTCAACCCCGGCCCCAACGACCCGCTGGAGTCCATCCATATCGCCAAGGCAGATAGCGTCTGCAAGCTGTAGTTGGCTTGCGACCTCACTTGGGGCCGTACCCTCTGTGTTGCTAGGCTTGGCTCCGCCCCAAGAGACGACCTATGGGGGCTCGGGGTGAGCCCCCCATAGGTTGCATACTTGCGCTGGCGGCCGGCAGGCGCCAGCGCCCGCTCCAAGGGGCACTGCCTGCGTGCGGTTACTGACGCTTAGGAGGGAACTCGTGGACTTGTCCATCTTGGGGCACCTGGCCAACGGCGTCGACCTAGGACTCCGTTACGTGGCCCTGGCCCTGGGCCTGTCGATCATCTTCGGTATGATCGGCCTCGTGAACTTCGCCCACGGCGCGGTCTACGCCGTCGGCGCCTACGTAGCTATGATCGTTACCAACCAGCTCGGCTTCTGGCCCGGCCTGATCATTTCGCCCATCGTCGTCGGCCTGTTAGGCATGATCCTTGAGACCACGATCTTGCGCCGATTCTACAAGGGCATTCCGGAGCTGGGCCTGCTCTTCACGTTTGGCCTGGCGTTGTTCACCGAGCAGGCGCTCCGCTGGATCTTTGGGTCCTCGCCGATCCCGGTGCAAGCCCCGCCAGACTTGGCAGGTCCGCTGGCCTTCGGCACGTTCATTTACTCCAAGTACCGCTTCTTCACGGTCGTGGCAACCATCTTGGTCATCGCCGGCCTTTGGTGGTTCCTGGAGAAGACGCCCTACGGCCGGGTCATCCGGGCCGGCAGCCGCGATCCCGAGATGGTGCGGATGTTGGGCATTAACCTCTCGCCAGTAATGACCGTGGTCTTTGGCCTGGGCATTGCCCTGGCCGGCTTCGCCGGCTTGCTGGCAGCCCCCCTGTCTCAGGTGGAGCCGGCGATGGGCAACGCCGTGGGCACGGCCGCCTTCGTGGTCGTGGTCATCGGCGGACTTGGTTCCTTCTGGGGCGTGGTCATTTCGGGAATCATCGTCGGCCAGGTGATCAGCTTGACACGCATCTTCTGGCCGCAGATGGCCGAAGCCTCGATCTACTTCCTCATGCTGCTGGTGCTGCTGATGCGCCCCCGCGGGCTCTTCGGCGAGCGCTGGGAACGGTTCGAGTAGGGGGTTGGCGATGAAATACTTGAAGCATCCCCTGCCCTACGTCGCCATCGTGGTGCTGGTCCTGCCCTTCATCGCCACCAGCATCGGCACGACCTACTCCATAGCCACCGAGGTCCTGGTCTGGGCAATCGTCGGCCTAGGCTTCAACCTGCTGTGCGGCTACACCGGCTTGCTCTCCTTCGGTCACGGCGTCTTCTTTGGCACGGCCGCCTATACAGCGGCAATCCTCCAGATCCACTTCATGCACGACATGTTCGTGCCAATGCTGGGCGGCGTGATCGTCGGCACGTTGGTCGGCGTGGCGGAGGGCTACCTGGTTCTCAGGCGACGCGGGGTATATTTCTCCCTCCTGACGCTGGCCTTTGCCCAGATGTTCTTCTACATAGCTTATGCCTGGACGGGCGTGACGGGTGGGGAGAGCGGCCTGGGCGGCTTCACCCGCCTACCGGTGTTCGGCCTCATCGACGTCAGGGACAAGCTCGCCTTCTACTACTTCGTCGCCTTCTTCACGCTGATCCTGATGGTGGTGATGTGGAGCATCGTGCGCTCGCCCTTCGGGCGCGTGCTGGCCGCGATCAAGCAAAACGAACCGCGCGCCAAGGCGGTGGGCTACAATACCCAGCGCTATAAGTGGTTGGCGTTCTCGATCTCGGCCTTCTTCACCGCGGTGGGCGGCGCGATGTACGCCTACGTGCTGGAGTTCATGTACGCCGATACGCTGAGCGGGGTCCGCTCTGGCGAAATCGCTGCCATGACCATCGTCGGCGGCATGTTCAGCTTCATCGGCCCCATGCTCGGCGCCGCCTTCTACGTCTTCCTGCGTGACTACCTGATGTCTTACACGGAAAACTGGCTGATCTTCTTCGGCTTCGTGTTCATGCTGTTCATCGTCTTCTCGCCGGCGGGCATCGTGGGCATCGTGCAGCGGCTCTGGTCGCTGGTGCGGCCGGCCGCGGCCCCACCGGCCCCGGTGAAGCCCATCGGCGGCGCCTCGGAGGAGGCAGTCGTGGCGCCGGAGCCCGCGCGGCCCAGGGCGCCGCTCGGCGAAGAGATTTTCGCCTGCTCTGGGGTGACCAAGAAATTCGGCGCGCTGGTGGCGGTGGACAACGTGGACCTTTCGGTGCGCCAGGGGGAGCTGCACTCGATCATCGGTCCCAACGGCGCCGGCAAGACTACGCTCTTCAACTGCCTGAACAGCATGCTGACGCCGGACGGCGGCAAGATAACCTTCGAGGGCCAAGAGATTACCGGTAAGCCGCCCTACGAGATCATCGCCCACGGCATCGCCCGCTCGTTCCAGATCATCAGCATATTCAAAGACCTGACGGTCTTTGAGAACGTGCGCATCGCGGCCCAGGCCAAGAGCAAGTACGCCTTCAGCCTCAACGCCGACCCCGACAACCTCGAGGGCGTTAACGAGAAGGTAAGGGAGGCTCTGGAGCTCGTCGGTCTGGTGGGAATGGAGAAGGCGGTCGCCGCCAACCTCTCCCACGGCGACCAGCGACTGCTGGAGATAGCCATCGCCCTGGCGACGACGCCCAAAATGCTGATGCTGGACGAGCCCCTGGCCGGCTTGTCGCCCGCCGAACGCACCCGCATCGCCAACTTGATCCGGCAGTTGGCGGGCGAGCGCACGGTATTGCTGATCGAGCACGACGTCGACCGGGTGCTGGAACTGTCCGACCGCATTACCGTGATGCACCAGGGCAAGGTCATCGCCCGGGGCACGCCCGCTGAAATTCAAGGCAACTCCCTAGTCCAGGAGGCGTACCTCGGCGCCTCGCAAATGGAAGAGGTGAAGCTCACCGCCAAGGGCCCGCGGACGGTCACCAGCGGCGAGACCATCCTGCGGGTAGACCGGATCAACTCCTTCTACGGCAAGAGCCACGTTCTGCACAACGTCTCCCTCGAGGTGCGCGAGGGCGAGGCGGTCTGCCTACTGGGCCGCAACGGCGTGGGCAAGACGACCACCCTCTCCAGCATCGTGGGCACCGTACCACCGCGGGAGGGCCAGGTCTACTTCGGCGGCCAGCAGATCTCCGGGCAGGGGCCGGAAGTGATCGGCCGGATGGGCATAGCGCTCGTACCGCAGGGTCGTCGCATCTTCCCCAACCTGACCGTCGGCGACAACCTGGGCATCGCCCGGCGGGCGTGCGCGGGCAGCCACTGGGACCTGAGGACGGTCTACAAGCACTTCCCCAAGCTGGAGACGCTGAGGGGCCGGCGGGGCGAGAATCTCTCCGGCGGCGAGCTGCAGATGCTGGCCATCGCCCGCGCCCTGATGGCCAACCCGCGGCTGCTGCTCCTAGACGAAGCGATGGAGGGCCTGGCGCCGGCCATCGTGGCCGAGGTGGCGCACATGATCCAGGAGCTGCGCGGCCAGGTCACCATCCTCCTGGTCGAACAAAGCGCGCCGCTGGCGCTGGCGCTCTGCGACCGGGCCTACGTCATGAGCAGCGGGCAGATCATCTGGGAGGGCCCGGCCAAGACGCTGGCCGACGACATCGAACTGCGCACCAGGCTGCTGGGCGTCTAACGAGTGATGAGGGATGAGTGATAAGTGATGAGTAACCGGAGAGGATAGCCGGCAGCTCGCCACTCATCCTCGTTCTCGGCAAGGCCAGAGGGGGAAGCCCCTCTGGCCTTCGTTCGTGCCTCATCTCGATCAGGTAGAGGCTGGGTTGCTAACGCCAGAAACGAGTACGGGTGCGCTGCAGCACACGACTACAAGCGGTGGACGTTGGTAGCAGTGCGCTATGGCGCACCCGCCCGCTACGTCGGTCGCAATCTATGGCCCCAGTGGCACGGATTGCCGCACGCAGCACGGAGGCGGCTGCGTCTGGGCTGCCTACTTCTTAACGTACGGTATGGTCTGCGGGCCTTCGGGGAGTACGCCCAGGGTGGCGCCGGGGCCGTATTCGGCTAGCAACCGGCGCACGGTGGCGCCGACGTCACGCGTCCAGATCATGTGGGCGGCCGTGGCCTGCTCCTCGGTCAGACCGTCGGTATAGAGGAAGACGCGGTGCTTGACCAGGATCTTGCACAGGTCCTGGGCCTCCCACTGGTCATACATCGAGAAGCCCGGTTCGTAGATCATCTCCAGGATGCCCTGGGGGGTCGGGCGCATCTTCATTATGTCGCCAAACGGCCCGTGGCCCACGCCCTCCTCGCAGCCCGCGGCGATGACGATGGCCCCGCCCGGCTTGGTCACCAGGGCCGCCGCTTTCATGCCCTTCACCGACTGGTAGAGGTCGAGGTCGGCCGGGTAGTAGTTGTTGGTCGTCAGTACCACGTCGAACGGCCGCTCCACCGGCCGCATCGCCGTATTGCGCACGAACTCGATGGCCGCGTCCTGCGCTGCCACGAGGGCGCCGGCGAAGACGCCGGTGATGCGCCGTTGCTTGTTGAGCGTGACGTTGAGGATGAAGGTCGGCTCGGCCATGGCTCCCACCTCGCGCATCTCGGCGAAGATGGGGTTGCCGTCGATTATGCCGTAGTTCGAGTTCGGGCTGCCGATCATCTCGGCGTTGTGCACGTGCATCACGCTGTCGGCCCCGGCCACGCCGGGCAGGATGGCCTTGGCGCCGCCGCTGAAGCCGGCGAACAAATGCGGCTCGACGAAACCGGTGAGGATGCGCACGGAGGCCCTCACGTACTCTCTGTCCACCCAGGCCTCGCCGCCCGAGCTGGTCTGACCCAGATAGACCAGCTGGGACTTGTCGAAGGCCTCGTGGTTGACGACCCGGTAGCTGGCGACGACCTCCTCGCCCAACATACGCACTAGTTCATCCTTGGTGTTGTGGCGGTGGAGACCCAGGGCGTTGAGTAGGGTAATGTTCTCCTTGGGCACGTGCGCCAGCTCCGCCAGCAGAACTGGCAGCATCCGGTCGTTGGGCGTGGGCCGGGTGATGTCGCTGAAGACGATCACGACCGTGTCGTCGGGCCGCACCAGCTCGCGCAGGGGCGGCAAGCCGAGCGGCCGGCGCAGGGCCTCGCACAGGGCCGCGGCTTCGTCCGGCAAGCCCTCGACGTACAGAGGCTCGACGACGGTGGTGTTCTCGTCGGGCAGGTCGACCTCCAACCCCTCGCGGGCGTAGGCCAGGCGCACTCTCATCGCACCCTCCTGGGTGGGGCTGTCAGAAAGACCTCTCCGCGGGCCGCTTCTTGTCAAGCCGGCTTCTCGGAGCCGGTCTCGGCTAGTACCAACTTCAGCTTGCCGGCGGGGGGCAGACGCTTCATACGGCGCTCTAGCCGTAGGGCGTCGCCGTGGGAAGGGCAAGGCAGTACGCCCACCAGGCTCACGGGTCGGCGGGTGCGCGTGTAACAGGCGCCCCGGCCGGCGTTGTGCTGCGCCAGGCGTCGGTCGGGGTCGGTTGTGATGCCGGTGTAGTGGGTGCCGTCGGCGCAGGCCAGAACGTAGACCCACCAGTCTCGTGCCGCGCGCTCCTCGATCAACGCTCCCTGCCCTTCCAGTGTGGCAGCCATTATAGCACCGGCGCAAGGCCGGCCATACCTTGACCGGCCCTGCCCCACCGCCTACAATGCCCGACGGCCCGCTCCGCGTTCGAGCGCGGGCAGAACACCAGGAGGTGACGCTTTGCCGGAGAACGAGACCACGCTCTCTCCCGCCAGCCAGGAGAAGGCCCGCCGGGCCGCTGCTCTCGCCTACGAGTTCGAGCAGAAATACGGGTCGTGCCCGCAGTGCGTTCTGGAAGCGATCAATCAGGCAGTTATGCCGGTGAGCGACGACCTGTTCAAGGCCAGCCACGCGCTGGCCGGTGGGGGGGTGCTCTACGGAGTCGGCAGCTGTGGCGCCCTAGTCGGCGGCATTCTTGCGCTCGGCAATCGCTTTGGCCGCGACCGGGCCCACTTCGACAAAGGCCGCCGTTTGACCTCTTACCAGAAGGCCAAGCGACTCTACGACCGTTTTGTCGCCGAGTACGGCGGGCCCACCTGCGCCACGGTGCAGACCCGCACCTTCGGGCGCTCGTTCAACCTCTGGGAGAAGGAAGACCACGACGCCTTCGAGGCGGCCGGCGGCCACGTCGACAAGTGCACGAGGGTGGCGGCCAACGTGGCGCAGTGGGCGGCGGAGATACTGCTCGAGGATGAGGAGAGAACGCAGGGCCGCAAGCCCTGAGGGAGAGCGCGATGGCGGACCTCTTTGATTTGAGCGGGCGAGTGGCTTTCGTCACCGGCGCTGCCCAGGGCCTGGGGCAAGGGGCGGCGGTGGGCTTTGCCCGCTACGGGGCGGACGTAGTCTGCGTCGACCTGGCGGCCGACGCCTGTGCCGAGACGGTGGCGCGCGTCGAGGCGCTGGGACGCCAGGCAATGGCGGTCGGCTGCAGCGTGACCGACGAGCAAGCGGTGGGGGCGGCCGTCGCGGCCGCAGTGAGCCGCTTCGGGCAGCTAGACATCGCCTTCAACGCCGCCGGCATCACCAAGCGCGTGGCGTCGACCGACATCGCCCCGGCCGACTGGCGGCGAGTGATCGAGGTCAACCTGGTCGGCGTCTTTCTTTGTTGCCAGGCGGTGGGGCGTCATATGGTGGCGCGGGGCAGCGGCAGCATAATCAACATGGCCTCCGTGGCGGCACTGGGGGCAATGGGTAGGGGCAACACACCCTACACGGCGAGCAAGGCGGGCGTGGCCGGCCTGACGCGCGAACTGGCCATCGAGTGGGCGCCCTTCGGCGTGCGGGTCAACGCGCTGGCGCCCATCCAGTTCAGGACGCCGTTCATCACTACTTTGCTGGCCGACGAGGAGCTGACGCGTCGACTCGTGGCGAAGATACCGCTGGGGCGGATGGGCGAAGTGGAGGACATCGTGGGGCCGGCGGTCTTCCTGGCATCCGACGCCTCGGCCATGATCACCGGCCACGTGCTGCCGGTGGATGGCGGCTACCTGGCGCAATAACAGTCAGCCCAGCCAGGAATGGCTGGGCTGACTAGACAGAGTCGGCTCAAGCCGGCTGCGAGCGTTCTTAGCCCCCGTGCGCGGGGGCTTTGTTTGTCTAGCCGGGCGCCTCGGGGCTGGGCCCACGATCCTACTTCTTCCCCGCGCTGGCCAGGGCGCTCTCGCCCAGGGCAAAGCCCGCCTCCAGGGCCTTGGTGTTCATCTCCTCCGTGCCCTTAGGGGCTCGCGAGAGCACGGCCTGCCGAATGGCGTCGCGCGGGATGATGCCGGTGACCACGGCGATCACGCCCAGGGCGACGATGCTGGCCACGGGGCGCCCCGTGGCTTCCTTGGCGGTTTCCGTGATCGGCAAGCGCAGCACCCGCCGTTCGCTGTGCAGCCGCTCGACGTGCTGCGCGTCGGCGATGATCAAGCCGTCCTTGCGCACGCCGGGCACGTAGCGGTCGGCCGCGTCCTGGCTGAGCACCAGCAGCAGGTCGGGCTCGCTCACCTTAGGGTAGTCGATGTCGCCCTCGCCCAGGATGACCTCCGAGACGCTGGGGCCACCGCGCGCCTCAGCTCCGTAGGACTGGCTCTGAACCGCGTTCTTGTTGGCGAAGATAGCGGCTGCCTCGGCCAGGATGAGCCCGGCCAGCTGCAGCCCCTGGCCGCCGACCCCGGCCAGCCGCACTTCGTAGCGATCGTTCATCGCTCGGCCCTCCCTGTGAGCTCCTGCGCCCTGGCCACGACCTGGTTGAAATAAACGTCGGTGAACTCGGGGAGTTCGCGATCGACCAGCACGCCGCGCGTGATCTTGCCCTCGGCGCTCTTGCCCGCGGCGACGGCGGCGACCGAGATGGTGTTATCGCGCTGCCACTTCAGCATTTCCACCGCAGTGGGCATCATGTTGAGCCGGCCGTAGGCCGTGTGGCACTGGCTGATGACCTCGACGACAGAGAAGCCGCGCTTGACGATGGCCTGCTCGATCAGCTTTTCGAGCTCCAGGATGTGGTAGACGGTGCCCCGCGCGACGAAGGAAGCGCCTGCGGCATCGGCGATCTTGGCGATATCGAAGGGACGCTCGATCTGCCCGTAGGTGGCGGTGGTGGCGTAGGCACCCATCGGCGTCGTGGGCGATACCTGACCGCCGGTGAGGCCGTAAATGCCGTTGTTGACCACGATGGCCGTCAGGTCGACGTTGCGGCGGGCGGCGTGGATGAAGTGGTTGCCGCCGATGGCCAGAGCGTCGCCGTCTCCCATCACAACCAGCACCTGCATATTGGGCTTGGCCAGCTTGATGCCCGTGGCGAAAGCCAAGGCCCGGCCGTGCGTGGTGTGCAGGGTGTTGAAGTCGGCGTAGACCGGCATGCGGCCGGAGCAGCCGATACCCGAAACCATGGCGACTTCGTCGCGGTCCAACCCTAAATGGCCCACGGCCCGGATGATCGAGCCCAGCACGTTGCCCGCGCCGCAGCCGGCGCACCAGACGTGAGGGAATTTCTTGTGAGAGCGAAGATACTCGTGTATGGGAGGCAGCGTCTGCATAGTCAAGGTTAGTGGGCCTCCAGCGCCTGCAGAATCTGGGTCGGCGTGATCACGGTACCGTCGTAGCGGTGAACGCCGACGACGTCGGCCCGGCCCTTTACCACCCGCTCGACCTCCAGGCGAACCTGGCCCCGGTTCATCTCCGGCACTAGGAAGCGCCGGGCGGTGCGGGTGGCGCGTTCGATCTGCTCCTCTGGGAACGGCCAGAGCGTGAGCAGCTTTAGCAAGCCAACTCGCCGCCCCTTGGCCCGCGCCTCCTTCATCGCCTGGCGGGCGGCGCGGGCGGTCGAGCCGTAGGCGACGATGACCGTGCGCGCGTCCTCCAGCATCTCGCCCTGCGTCTGCACGATCTCGTCGACGTTCAGCTCGATCTTGCGAAACAACCGCTCGAACCAGGGATTAATCTCATCCTGGCGCAGGGTAGGGTAGCCGGCCCGATCGTGGAAGAGCCCGGTGACGTGGTAGCGATAGCCCTCGCCGAAGCTGGCCAGGGGCGGCACGTCGGCGTCGGTCTCCTCGTAGGGGAAGTACCACTCCGGTGGCACTGCCGGTTGGGGCCTTTCCAGGACGTAGATGTCCTCCGGCGCAGGAATTACCGTGCGCTCGCGCATGTGGGCCACCACCTCGTCCAGCAGCAAGATCACCGGCGTGCGGTAGCGTTCCGAGAGGTTGAAGGAGCGCACGGTCTGATCGAAGCACTCGCGCACCGTGCTGGCGGTGAGGACGACGATCGGGTGGTCGCCGTGCGTGCCCCAACGGGCCTGCATCACGTCGCCCTGGGCGGGCGCCGTCGGCTGCCCCGTGCTAGGACCGGCCCGCTGGACGTTGACGAGCACGCACGGTATCTCCGCCGCCACGGCGAAGCCCAGGTTCTCCTGCATCAGCGAGAAGCCGGGGCCGCTGGTGGCAGTGGCCGCTTTCAGGCCGGCTATCGAGGCCCCGATCACGGCCGCCAGGCTGCCGATCTCGTCCTCCATCTGGATGAAGACGCCTCCCACCCTGGGGAGGCGTCGGGAGAGAATCTCCGCTATCTCAGTGGACGGTGTGATCGGATAGCCAGCATAGAAGCGCAGCCCGGCCGCCATCGCGCCCTCGGCCACGGCCTCGCTCCCTTGCATGAACCGCACCGTCGCCGCTTCTACCACCACATTACCCCCTTGACGACCGCACCAGCGCAAGACCGACTCGCGCCTACCCCTTCTCCACCCGATGGACTATGGCCTCGGCCATCTCGCTGGTTCCTGCTTGGCCGCCGAGGTCGTAGGTGACGTACCTGCCCTCGGCCAGCACCGATTCCAGCGCGCCCCGCACCCTCTGTGCCGCGGCCAGCTCGCCCAGATGCTCCAGCATCAAAGCCCCGGAGAGGATAATCGCGGTCGGGTCGGCCCGATTCTGGCCCGCGTACTTGGGCGCGCTACCGTGCACCGGCTCGAACACCGCCGCCTCGTAGCCGATATTGGCCCCGGGCGCCACGCCCAGCCCGCCCACCAGACCGGCGCAGAGGTCGGACACGATGTCGCCGTACAGGTTCGGCAGGACCAGCACATCGTACAGCTCCGGTTTCTGCACCAGCTGCATGCACATGTTATCGACTATGCGGTCCTCGAACTCGATCTGCGGGTAGTCGATCGCAACCTGCCGGCACGACTCCAGAAAGAGCCCGTCGCTGAGTTTCATTATATTCGCCTTGTGCACCGCCGTCACCTTCTGGCGGCCGTGCTTGACAGCGTAATCGAAGGCGAAGCGGCAGATCCGCTGGGAGGCGACGCGGGTGATTATCTTGATGCTCTCCGCGGCGTCCGGCGTGACCATGTGCTCGACGCCGGCGTAGAGGTCTTCCGTGTTCTCGCGGACCACCACCAGATCGATGTCGCCGAAGCGGGTCTTCACTCCCTTGTAGGTTCTCGCAGGCCGCAGATTGGCGTACAGGTCGAGTTCCTTGCGCAGGGCTACGTTGACGCTGCGGAAGCCCGTCCCAATCGGAGTGGTAATGGGGCCTTTGAGGGCCACCCGGGTCCGGCGGATGGAGTCCAAAACGGCCGGCGGCAGGGGCGTGCCCATTTCGGAGATCGTCTCCTCGCCCGCGCGTTGCACGTCCCAGTCGAACTGCACCCCGGTCGCCTCCAGCACCCGGCGCGCCGCCGCCGCGATCTCGGGGCCAATGCCGTCGCCGGGTATTAGCGTCACATCGTAGGGCATCTCTCTCCTCATTCTCTGTGGTGATCTATCCCCGTTTCCTGTGGGTTACGTTGATCGCGAAGTCGGGGCAGCGTATCTCGCACATGCCGCAGCTGGAGCAGCGGTCGGCGTCCAACAGGTACGGGCGATCCTCTTTGCCCATGGCGAGCGCCTTGGTAGGGCAGAACTCGACGCAGATGCCGCAGCCCTTGCACCACTTGGCGAAGACCACGACGGGATCAGCCGTGGGCAGGCGTAACGCCTCTCCAACCTCCGATACCTTACCCTTGCCTGCCGGCATAAACTACCTCCCTAGGGCTTTGCCCACCAGACCGGCCACTTCCGAGGGGTTCTCCGCCACGCGCACCCCCGCCTCGGCCAGAGCGCGCATCTTCTCCGCCGCCGTGCCGGCGCCGCCGGAGATGATGGCCCCCGCGTGGCCCATGCGCTTGCCCGGCGGCGCCGTGCGCCCGGCGATGAAGCCCACCACCGGCTTGCTCATGCCAGTGGCCACGAACGTCGCCGCCTGCTCCTCGTCGCTGCCGCCAATCTCGCCGATCAAGACCACCGCCTCAGTAGCCGGGTCGGCCTCGAAGAGGGACAGGACGTCCACGAACGAGGTGCCGATGATCGGGTCACCGCCGATGCCCACGCAGGTCGTCTGCCCCAGTCCGCTCTGGCTCAGCTGGTTGACCACCTCGTAGGTCAAAGTGCCACTGCGCGAGACCAGGCCCACGGGCCCCGGGCGCGTGATGTGGCCTGGCATTATACCCACTTTTGCCTGCTCTGAGGTAATTAGACCCGGGCAATTCGGCCCGATCAGTCGCACGCCCCTGTCGACGGCATAGTGGTAGACGCGCAGCATGTCCAGAGTGGGAATGCCCTCGGTGATACAGACGATCAGACCGATGCCGGCGTCCACTTCCTCGATGATGGCATCAGGGGCGAAAGGCGCGGGCACGAAGATGACTGAGGTATTAGCGCCGGTGGCGCGCACGGCATCCTTGGCGGTGTCGAAGACCGGCACGTCGGCCAGCTGCTGCCCGCCCCGCCCGGGGGTGACCCCAGCCACCACGTTGGTGCCGTAGGCCAGCATCTGTCTGGTGTGAAACTCGCCCTCTCGTCCGGTGATGCCCTGCACCAGGAGTCGGGTCGTCTTGTCTATGAGAATACTCATTGCCGACTGACCTCCACCACGCGCGCCGCCGCTTCGTCCATACTCTGGGCGGCGATCAATTCAGCCTGCCGCAAGATCTCCCGGCCCTCCTCTTCGTTGGTGCCCACCAGGCGTACGACCATCGGCACCCGTCTGCTCACCTGGCCGAGGGCGCTGACGATGCCCCTGGCCACCTCGTCGCAGCGAGTGATTCCGCCAAAAATGTTGAAGAGCACGGCCTTGACGTTGACATCGCTGAGGATGATGGCCAGCGCCGCCGCGACCGTCTCGGCCTTGGCACCGCCGCCGATGTCGAGGAAGTTGGCCGGCGCGCCCCCCTTCAGCTTGATCACGTCCATGGTCGCCATCGCCAGGCCGGCCCCGTTGACCACGCAGCCGATGTTGCCGTCGAGCTTGACGTAGCTGATGCCCTTCTCCCGCGCCTCGCGCTCAAAGGGGTCCTCGGCCGAGAGATCGCGCAGCTGCTCGAAGGAATGGCGCCAAGCGGCGTTGTCGTCGAGCACCATCTTGGCGTCCAGCGCCCAAATGGCGCCCTTGTCGGTGGTGACCAGCGGGTTGATCTCGACCAGACTGGCGTCCCACTCCACCAGCGACTGGTACAGCGCCCTGGCGACTCTCGTAAAGTCGCGCAGGTAGGACTTGGGGAGATCCATAGCCAGGGCCAACTCCCTGGCCTGGTAGTCAAAGAGCCCCAGGAAGGGGTCGGCCTCCACCCGCACGATCTTCTCGGGGTGCTGCCTGGCCACCTCCTCGATCTCCACGCCGCCCTCGTTGCTGGCCATCAAGATCACGCGCTTGCTGCCGCGGTCGACGACGGCGCTCAGGTAGTACTCCCGGCGGATGTCCACGGCCTCGCTCACCAGCACGCGCCGCACGGTGTGGCCCTTGATGTCCATACCCAGAATCTGCCCGGCGGCCGCCTCGGCCTCCTGGGGTGACCGCGCCAACTTGACGCCCCCCGCCTTTCCCCTGCCCCCCACCAGCACCTGAGCTTTGACGACCACGGGCTGGCCGAACTCGGCGGCGATTTCGCGCGCTTCGGCCGGGCTGGCCGCCACGCGGAAGCGCGGAATCGGCAGCCCGTGGGGAGCCAGCAGCTCTTTAGCCTGATACTCGTGGATATTCAAGGCGCCTCTCCTCAGTCAAAATCGCCCGCACCGGCTATGGCGCGGGCTGACAGCTGATAGACTTACAGGCCCTTCGCTCGGGCGCTTGACGAGCCGGCCCGGGCCATCTCTCCATTGATTATAGCACGAAACGGCCGGCCGACCCCGAGCGAGAGCGCTAAGCAGGGCTGGCGCCGAAGGCAGCGGCGCAGCCTGCTGCGGAGAAGACACGGGCGAGAGATGACCCGCTCCGACTCCTTACCCCCGCTCACGCGTTTGACCGGGCGCTGAGCAACCCCTACAATGCCTCCTGAACCCCGTTCAGGAGGCAACCGTGACCGAAGCCAAGACGCCGCACGACCAGACCCTGGCCGCCCGCATCCACGACTCGGCCATCTACAAGTTGCTGGGGATGCGCCTGGAATCGCTCGGCGCCGGCCAGTCGCGCATCAGCCTGCCCGTGGACGCGCGCTTCCACCAGCTGCAGGGGGCGGTGCACGGCGGCATCACGGCGACGTTGGTCGATTCCTGCGTGGGCACCGCCCTTCTGACGCTCGTGCCCCTTGGCTATCGCGCTCTCACCGTGGAAATGAAGTTGAACTACCTGGCGCCGGTGGTAGAGGGCGAGCTCGTGGGCGAGGGCCGGATAGTGCATAAAGGTGGCCGTCTCGCGTTGGGAGAGGCGGAGGTGCGCGACGGCACTGGACAACTTATCGCCAAAGGCCTCGTTACCTACATGGCGCTGCCGCCGCCGAAGGACTGAGAAGCGGTCGCGTCATTTACTGACCTGCCTATGCCTCATTTCCTTGCCACTCGCCGTGGCTACCATCACAGGCAAGGACGCAGCGCCCGCACACCTTATAGCCCACCGCCTTCTCTCGGTACTGCATGTAGCGGTCGCAAAGATCGGCCTGGAAACGGACCTCGCGCGCGTCCCCGGGCCGGAACTCGACCCCAGTGAAAGCGCGTGGGGGGCAGGCCTCGAGGCAGGCGTTGCAGTCGCCGCGGCGGCCCGCGACCGGCAAGTCCACGGGCAGGTCGGCGTCGGTTAGCACCGTGGCAAAGCGCACCCGCGCGCCGTACTGAGGCGTGACCAGCAGGCAGCTCTTGCCGATGAAGCCGAGCCCGCCTAGATGAGCGGCCAGCTTCGTTGGACCGCGCGGGCAAGGCGTGCGGTATCGCTAATTCACTAGGCAGCTTGACACATTGGTTATCCGGTTTATTATGAAATCAGGGGGTTGTCGCTTACCTGTGCGTCATACCTGCGCCCAGACGCTGGCGCGGGGCCAAGCTCGTTCGCTTGGCACGTTTCCTGCCGCTAAGTCGCCTGGACAACTATCAACCGTTTGGGCCAGTCTCGGGTCACTAGATTCTCTGTGTGTTAGCCGGCGACGGCCCCGCCTGTTTCTCGGTGGACAATGACCAGAGGGCCGGGTTGCACGGCAGCGGGTTCAAACTCACGTGGGGGGTCGATAGGTGTTAGAGCTATGCGCGGCAACTTGACGAAAGCCCTGCTAGCGGTCGCGGTTCTCGTCGTCGTGGGTGTTGCCGGGCTGTACCTGCTGACGGGACGCAGCAGCGCAGCCGCGACGCAACCAATTGCCTTCAGCCACAAGAACCACAACATCACCCGCCAGATCGCTTGCGAGTACTGCCACACGAACGCCCAGGTGGGCTACATTGCCCAGATTCCGCCGGTGGAGACCTGCTACGGCTGTCACCGGACCGTGGGCACCGCGAGCACTGACCCCTTCATCAAGAGCGAGACCCAGAAGATCCGCAATGCCTACGAGCAGAACCAGCCCATCCTCTGGAACCGCCTCTGGTTCGTGCCCGAGCACGTGGTCTTCGCCCATCAACCGCATATCACCTCTGGGGTCCAGTGTCTGGACTGCCACGCCCAGAACAACCCGCCGGAGCTGTGGTTCCAGTCGTACCGGCCGGGGATGGCCTGGTGCATCACCTGTCACGCGGGCCATGGCGCCGGCACAGACTGCTGGACTTGTCACAAGTGAGGTACGAAGCGAGATGAAGCGGCGCGATTTCCTCAAACTCTCGGCCTTCTCGGCTGCCAGCAGCCTGGCCCTGACCTCGTGCGTCAACGCGAGCATACCCATTGAGGCGCCAGTGCAAATGCCCGAGGACCACCCGGTTGATAGCGAGCTCTTATACGCCAGCGCCTGCGGCTTCTGCGGCGGCGGCTGCGGCATCGTTGTCCGCAATGTGGCCGGGCGGGCGCGCAAGATCGAAGGCAACCCCGAGCACCCGGTCAACCGCGGTACCCTTTGCGCCCGGGGGCAAGCCGGGTTGCAGCTGCTTTACAACATCGACCGTATCCAGGGACCATTGCGCCGGCTCGGCGACAAGGGAACGGGCGTTTTCAACAAGGTGGACTGGAACCTGGCCCTGCAGGAGGCGGCCAACAATCTGGGCACGGCCGCCGGGCGCGGTGCCGGCTCGGTGCTCTTCCTTTCCGGCCGGGGCGACGGCCAAACGGCACTGCTGGCCGACAAGTTCGCCAAGGCGTTGGGCGGACCGGGACTGGTGTACTTACCCCCTTTCGGCGAAGCCAGCGCGGTGGTTCGGCAGGCAAATCGCGCCGTCTACGGCATAGATGGCCCCGTCTACTACGACCTGGCCGACGCCGACTATGTCCTCTCATTTGGCGCGGACCTGTTCGGCAGCGGTTCCGCCTCGGTGCTCTACGACCGTGCCTACGGCGCCATGCGCCAGGGGCGGCCGGGACGCCGGGGGAGGTTGGTGCAAATTGAGCCACGGATGTCGCTTACCGGCGCCAATGCCGACCGCTGGCTATCACCGAACCCCGGCACAGAGGGTGCGCTGGCCCTGGGCATAGCCAACGCCATCCTAGCCGCCAACCCCCAGATCAATGTCGGTGGCTTGACGGCGGCCGATATCTCCGCCTGGAAGGGTGCGCTGCAGAATTATTCACCCGACAACGTAGCCCGCATTACGGGCCTCCCGGCCAGCCAAATCAGCCAGCTCGCCCAGGACTTCGCCAACGCGCGACCGGGCCTGGCAGTCGCGGGCGGGCCGGCGCTGGGGCACGGCAATGGCTTGAGCACGCAGGTGGCCGTCAACATCTTGAACCTGCTGGCCGGCAACGTCGGCCAGCCCGGCGGCGTGCGTCCTGCCCCTCAACTCGGCCTGAGTGACCAGCTGCAGGCGGTACCGCCGTCGTTCCGTGATCTGCAAACGGTCTTTGACAACATGCGGTCCGGTAAGGTGGCGGCGCTACTGCTATACGAGGCTAACCCGGCGTACACTCTGCCCTTCTTGAATGCCAGCGAGGCGCTGGGCAAGGTGCCCTTCATCCTCAGCTTCAACAACTTCGTGGACGATTCCACTGCTTACGCCGACCTGGTTCTGCCTGATCATACCTACCTCGAAAGCTGGGATACGCGCGTGCCGACACTCAGCGCCGACCAGGCGGTGTTGACGGTGCAGCAGCCGGCGGTCAACCCGATGTACGATACCCGCGGCACGGCCGACGTCATTCTCGCCCTCGCCAAGACCATCGGCGGGGCAGCTGCCCAGGCGCTACCCTGGGGCACTATTAACGACGTGCTGAACAACGTGGCCGATCAGATCCAGAAAGCCAACCGCGGTTCCGTCAAGGGGGGCTCGGCGGCGGAGGTCTGGCAGATGGTGGTGCAACACGGCGGCTGGTGGGACAACCCGCCAGCGCCGACACCCCTCGCGCCCGACCGGCAGGCCACCGTGAGCGCCTTGCGTTTCGACGCGCCCCGCTTCGAGGGCGACGCCACGGCTTACCCAATGTTGCTGCAGGTGTACGAGTCTCCGGTCTTCGGCGAATGGCGCGGCGCCAGCGTGCCCTGGCTGCAGGAGTTGCCCGACCAGATGACGACTGCCATCTGGTGCTCCTGGGCCGAGCTCAATCCCCAGACGGCCGCCCAGATGGGGTTGCAGCAAGGCGACCCAGTGACTGTAGCCACGCCGCGCGGACAGGTGTCGGTGCCCGTCTTCTTGAACCCAGGCCTCAGGCCGGACGTGGTGGCGATGCCCACAGGGCAGGGCCACGCCAACTACACGCGCTACGCCGCCAAACGAGGAGTCAATCCCCTGACCTTGCTCGCCCCCAGTGTGGAAGCGGGGGCCGGCGGGTTTGCCTACGCGGCCACTCGCGCCAAAGTCAGCAGGTCTAGCGCTGCCGAGAGACTGATCGAGTTTGAAGGCAATAGTTCCCGGTTGCCCGGCAGGGCCTTCTTCGAGTAGGCCGAGGTCAGGGGAAAGGAGCAGTCTAGTGCCTGATCCGAGTTCCGGTACTCGCAAATGGGGAATGGTCATAGATCTCGACCGCTGCAACGGCTGTGAGGCCTGCGTGGTCGCCTGCCGGGTGGAGAACAACGTCGCCGTCGCGGGCGCCGACGAATGCGGCAAGGGCCGGCAAGCCTATTGGATCCGGGTGGAGCGGTATTGGCACGGGGAGTTCCCAAACGTGCGGGCCAGTTTCATGCCCATTCTCTGCCAGCAATGTCAGAACGCGCCCTGCGAGCCTGTTTGTCCGGTGTATGCTTCCTATCACGACCGCGCCGAGCAGGTCAACGCGCAGATCTACAACCGCTGCATCGGCACCCGCTACTGCGCTAACAACTGCCCGTACTACGTGCGCTTCTTCAACTGGTTCGATTACTGGTTCGACCCGGTGGTGCCTACGATCAACGTGGCCTATACCAACCCGATGCGCATGGGCCTCAACCTGGATCCGCGCCGCAACCAACTCAACCCGGACGTCACGGTGCGCAGCCGGGGCGTCATGGAGAAGTGTACTTTCTGCATCCAGCGGATCCGCAGGGCTAGGTTGGACGTGATCAAACAGGGCGGCTTCCAGAGCGCGGACGGCATCGAACACGTCAAGGTCCCGGACGGAGCTGTGCAGCCTGCCTGCGTGCAAACTTGCCCGACGGGGGCCCTGGTCTTCGGCGACCTCAGCGATCCCGAGAGCGCCGTTTCGAAGCTGGCGACCAGCGAGAGACGGTTCCGGCTGCTTGAGGAGCTTGGCACCGAGCCGGTGGTGATCTATCTCAAGGAGCTACGGCCGTGAGAGAGGAACCGGTCCATATCAGCGACGCCCAGATCAACGAAGACCTCACGCGCTCGTTGCGCCGTCCCAGCCTCCTTTTCGTATTGGTCATCCTTGCCCTACTGGTTGTGCTGGGGGTGGGCGTGATCCTTTACGTGTACATGGTGCTTAGCGGCATGGGCGTGGCCGGTATCAACCGCCCGGTGCAGTGGGGCCTGTTCATCGCCAGCTTCGTCTTCTGGATCGGCCTTTCCCACTCGGGCACGCTAATCTCGGCCATTCTGCGCCTGACGCAAGCCGAGTGGCGGCGGCCCATCACCAGGGGCGCCGAGGCGATGACCGTGTTTACAGTGGCCATGGGTGCCCTCTACCCTCTCATCCACCTGGGGCGCGTCTGGAAGTTCTACTACATCATCCCCATCCCCGACGGCCGCGGCCTGTGGCCAAACTTCCGCTCTCCGCTGGTGTGGGACTTCATGGCCATAACCACCTACCTCACCGGTAGCCTGCTCTATCTGTACTTGCCGATGGTGCCAGATATGGCCGTGCTGCGCGACCGGTCCACCGGTCTACGCCGGCAGCTGTACACCCTGCTGTCGCTGGGCTGGCGGGGCACCGAGCAGGAGTGGCGCCACCTGCACCGGACACTGGGCGTATTCATGGTAGTGATTCTGCCCGTCGCCGTGTCAGTACACTCCATCGTCTCCTGGGACTTCGCGATGGCCATAGCGCCGCCTACGTGGCACTCGACCATCTTCGCGCCCTACTTCGTCGCTGGCGCCATCTACTCAGGCCTGGCGCTGGTGGTGACGATCATGTGGTTGCTGCGCTGGGGCTTCCATCTGGAGAACTACCTGCGGGCCGACCAGTTCAACAACCTCGGCAAGATGCTCTTCATGATGTCCATCATCTGGTTCTACTTCTGGTTCTCGGATGCCCTCACGACTTGGTACGGCCGCGTGCCGGCTGAGTTCGAGACGCTACGGCAGACGATACTGGGGCCGTTTCTGCCCTTCTTCGTCACTATGATCCTCTGCAACTTCGTCATCCCCTTCGCGACTCTGGGCTTCCGCCGCGTGCGGACGACGGCCGTCGGCTTCGTCGTGTCGCTGTTGATCAACGTGGGGATGTACTGCGAACGCTTCCTAATCGTGGTGCCGGGCCTGGCGCACGGCCGCCTGCCCTTCAACTGGCGCGACTACGCGCCGACCTACGTCGAGATCGGGATCATCGCCGCCACGTTTGCCGGCTTCATTCTCTTGTACCTGCTCTTCACCAGATTCTTTCCGGCCGTCGCCATCTGGGAGATCAAAGAGGGGCAGTTGTTGCGCTCGACGCGGGACGTGGCCGGCGTGAAGCTGCCGACAATCACGAGGACCGAGTGATGGGCCAGCAGCAGCGAGCGGCAACCGGCAGGTACGCGCCCGCGGGCGCGAGCGGGAGGAGACGATGAGCGCGTCGAGGAGCAGTGTAACCAACATAGTAGGCGTCTTCGGCAACGTTGAAGCGGCTAGCCAGGCAACCTACCAGCTTGCCCATAGCGGCTTCTCGCGCGACAACATGACCGTGATGACCGCAGAGCCCTATCCGCTTGGCGCCTTTGCCACCCGCACCAAGAAGTCTTTCATCCACTACCTATCCCTGTTGGGCGGGGCCGGTGGCTTGTTGACTGGTCTGGCCTTCGCCGCCGGCACGGCCCTGTTGTACCCTCTGCCCACGGGGGGCAAGCCCATCGTCGCCTGGCCAACGGTCGGCGTCATAACGTACGAGTTCACCATGCTGGGGATCATCATTTTCACGACGCTGGCCTTTCTCTTCTTCGCCAGGCTGCCCCGTCGCCAGCCGGGACTGTACGTGCCTAGCGTCACGGCGGGCAAGATCGCAGTGGTGGTGCCCTGCCGGGGCGAGGAACGGGCCGTCGTGGCGGAGAGAATGCTGCAGGTATCAGGCGCCGAGGAGGTGTACCGGCGCGACACTCCCGCGCGGAGGTGGGACGAACTATGAGAGCATGGAAGCCGGGGCGGTGGTTGGTATCTCCTCGAACTCTGCTGCTCGCCGTGGCGCTGGCGGGAGGGCTCTTGCTTTCAGCCTGCGGCGACATGATGGCGCTGCAACCAGCCTACCAGCGGCAAGATTACCCCATTCTGCCCTTCCCAACCAATTCGGTGCCGGTTAGCGGGGCACAGACAGCTTGGACGCAGCAGACGGCGACGGCAGCGACCAACCCACTGAACCAACAGCAGGCGGCGCCGGCCGGCAAGGAACTCTATCAGGTGAACTGCCGGATGTGCCACGGCAACGACGCCAAAGGCACGGGCGCCATCGCCTATGCCTTTCCGCCCCACCCGGCCGACCTGACCAGCGCCCAGGTACAGCAGCAATCGGACGGACAGCTCTTCTGGGCGATCACCAACGGTTTCGGCCGCATGCCGGCCTTCGGCAAGCGGCTGACGGACACGCAGCGCTGGCAACTGGTGAGCTACGTGCGGACGCTGAAATAGACTTGCGTACGCCGTCTGCCCCATCCGTGCAGACGGGGGCTACTCTTGTCGGACCGCCAAGCGCGTGGTACATTGGAGTCATCGGCGGATGCTAGCCGGTTGGCAGACAAGGCCCAAGAATGGATCGGTTGGAGGCAGAGAGCGATGCAACGAGGCGGCCCCTGGCTGTTTGTTCTGGCGCTTCTAGCAGCTCTGGTTCTCGGGGGCCTAGCTTCGACGGTAGCCTGGGAATACGAGAACCGAGCTACAGCTGCGGCGCAGCCGCCCTCGGCCCTACCGGCGGCGCCCGCAGCCCAGGCCACAGTGGCACCGACCCCTCTACCGCCCACTATCAGGGTACCGGTGGGAACAAGCGCCGCTCTACCACCCACCGTCGGCGTGCCGGCGGCGACGAGTGCCGCTGGCGCCCCGGCAGCATCGGTCACGGCCACACTGGCGGCGACAGCACCGCCGACCAGGCAGGCGATTCCCACCGCGCCGGTCGCCACAGCCACACCGGCCGCGCCCCCGGGCGGCAACGTGGCCAATGGCCGACAGCTGTTTCAGCAAAACTGCAACGCCTGCCATCCCAACGGCGACCAGGGCGTCGGCCCCGCGCTACATGGAGCGGGCTTCCGTAGCCAGTTCCCCACCGACGCGAGCGTCACTCAGATCATCGCCAATGGCCGGGACGGGATGCCCGGCTTCGGCAGCAGGCTATCGGCACAGCAGATCGGGGACATCGTCGCTTACATACGTTCTCTGCCTTAGAGGTAACCAGGCCAGACCCCGGGTAGATCGGGAGCCTACCCACTTTCCCTTGGCCACGGACCCAAGGCCAGCGTTGCCTATTTTCCGGCGAGGTGTTAGGCGTGGCTACAGACAGTGAAGCAGACGATTCCGGAGAAGAGGGGCGCCGGAGGTTCCTCAGTCGAACGGCCGCGGTGCTTGTCACCTTCATAGGCGGGGCACTGGCGGTGCCTACCATCGGGCATATCGTCTCGCCAACCCTGAAACCGGCAGATAACCCGCTCGTGCCACTGGGCAGCGTCGATCAGTTTGAGATCGGCAAGCCGCTTAAAGTGGATTTCCTCTACTACAAGAATGACGGATGGGTGCAAGAGCGCAACTCAGCCTCGGCCTGGGTAGTGCGCAAGAGCCAGTCGGAATTTGTGGTCTTCGACCCAGCCTGCACCCATCTCGGCTGCCCTTATGGATGGAGTGCGGAGCAAAACCAGTTCGTTTGCCCCTGCCACGGCGGCGTATTCAGTATCGATGGCACGGTTCTCGCCGGGCCCCCGCCCCGACCGCTCGACCGGTTCCAGAATAGCGTCCAGGACGGCAAGCTCTTCATAAGGCAGGTGGTGCAGCGTGGCTGATCTGTACGATTGGGTGAACGATCGCCTGGGAATCATGCCGGGATTGGTTTACGTCGTCCGCCGCAAGATACCGGCCGACGTAAACTGGTTGTACACGTTCGGCAGCGCCACGCTGTTCCTGTTCCTCGTGCAGGCGCTCACGGGTGGCTTGCTGGCCATTTACTACTCTCCCAGCCCCGACCACGCCTACGCCAGCATCCAGTACATAATGAACGACGTGACCTACGGCAGTCTGGTGCGTGGCATCCACCACTGGTCGGCCAGCGGAATGGTGCTGTTAGTGGTGGCCCACATGCTGAGGGTCTTCTTCACCGGAGCGTACAAGTATCCACGCGAGATGAGCTGGATGGTGGGTGTCGTGCTGCTCGTACTCACCCTGGCTTTCGGCTTCACCGGCTACCTCCTGCCCTGGGACGAGAAGGCGTACTGGGCCACGGTCGTTGGCACCAACATAGCCGGCGCCATGCCGTTAGTCGGCGACTGGACAGTGCGCTTGCTGCGAGGTGGCGCCGACCTCGGAGTCCTGACGCTGAACCGGTTCTACGCCATGCACGTTATGCTGCTGCCGATGGCGGCTACCGTACTTATCTCCGTGCACGTTGCCATGGTTATCCGCCAAGGGATCAGTTATCCGCCGCGCAGGGATGAGTAGCCAGCTATGGACGAACACGACAGACTAGACCAACGCACAACTTACGCCGGCCGGAAGCAAGAGCAGCTGGCACACGGTCATTCATTCTTCCCCGACACGGTCGTAAAAGACATCGTGGTGGCTGCCGTCATTTTGGTCGTACTGATGGTACTCGCCGCCACGCAAGGCGCCCCGTTGGAGCTGGAGGCCAATCCTACCGGGTCCGCCAAGCCGCCACGCCCCGAATGGTACTTTCTCTTCCTCTTTGAGGCACTCAAGTTCCTGCCCGGTAACCTTGAATGGCTAGGGGCTATCCTGGTACCGGGCATCGCGCTGGTTGTGCTGTTCCTGCTGCCGCTCTTCGACAGGAGCCCCTACCGCCACCCGCTGAAGAGGCCGCTAGCCACAGGTGTGGCTTCGCTGGCCATAGTTGCGGTGGTCGGCTTGACGGCGCTGGCAGCCACGGCACCCGAACCCGCGGCGGTGGGCGCCCCTCAACCCGGCGCTGGCCTCACCCCACTCGAGCAAGCCGGTCAGCGTGTCTACCAGACACATAGCTGCCCGATATGTCACAAGATCAACGGCGTAGGTGGCAACATCGGCCCGGACCTGACGACCGTGGGGCTACGCCTGGATGCCTCGTGGCTGGTGGCCCACCTACAGCGGCCGGCCGAGATTGCGCCGGGAACAGTCATGCCCCAGATCACGCTGACGAGCGATGAGTTGATGTCGTTGACGGCCTACTTGTTGACGCTCAAGCAGGCGGAAACCCGCACACCAGAGCAAATCGGCGCCGCCTTGTTCGCTGTGTACTGCAACTCGTGCCATCCGAACGGCCAGGCCGGGATCGGTCCCAAGTTGTTGGGCGTTCCGGCGGACCAGGTAGCCCAGAAAGTCAGGAGCGGCGGGGGTGGTATGCCCGCTTTCCACACTGCCGAGCTGTCGGACGATCAACTGGCGGATGTCGTTGCCTACACCCAGACACTTCGCTAGACCAACCATCCCTGGCGCAGATGCCCGCATGCCCACCGCGCTACCGCACGGTGGGCCTTGACGCCTGCGCCTGGCGAGGCTTTTCTCCGGCATCCCCTATTGGCAGGTCGGCCGAAGGACTAGGGCGAGGGGACAGTTGGCAATACTCTCGTGGACTTGGCTCGGCGTGGCTGGCCTAGTCCTGGCGACCGAGCGGCAGGCCGTGGCGGTCGACCCTTACCTCAGCCGACTGTCGTCGCGACAGCTGTGGTTGAGAGCCGCACGCAGCCAGTCTGAACTCGTGGCGCGGGCCATCCCCCGCTGCGACCAGGTGTTGGTCACCCACGCCCACGTCGACCACGTACTAGACGTGCCGGGGCTGGCGCGGCGCACCGGCGCCCTCGTCTATGGCTCGGCCAACGTCGGTCGGGTATTGGCGGCCGGAGGGGTGCCGGTACGTCAATTCCAGCAGCTGGCGGTAGGGGAGCTTCTGGAGCTCGGGGACTTTGCCGTAGAGGTCCTGGCTGCCGTACACGGCACCGTCTTGAGCCGACCGGTTCTGCCAGGCACTACGCCCGAGCGCAAAGCGCCCCTCAGGGCAGACGATTACAGGCTAGACGAGTACTATGGCTTTCTCATCAACGTCGCAAACCTGCGGCTCTTGGACTGGCCCAGTGAGAGGGCAGGCCCCGCGCCGGAGGCGGATGTAGCTACGCCTGGATGCCTCGTGGCTGGTGGCCCACCTACAGCGGCCGGCCGAGATTGCGCCGGGAACAGTCATGCCCCAGATCACGCTGACGAGCGATGAGTTGATGTCGTTGACGGCCTACTTGTTGACGCTCAAGCAGGCGGAAACCCGCACACCAGAGCAAATCGGCGCCGCCTTGTTCGCTGTGTACTGCAACTCGTGCCATCCGAACGGCCAGGCCGGGATCGGTCCCAAGTTGTTGGGCGTTCCGGCGGACCAGGTAGCCCAGAAAGTCAGGAGCGGCGGGGGTGGTATGCCCGCTTTCCACACTGCCGAGCTGTCGGACGATCAACTGGCGGATGTCGTTGCCTACACCCAGACACTTCGCTAGACCAACCATCCCTGGCGCAGATGCCCGCATGCCCACCGCGCTACCGCACGGTGGGCCTTGACGCCTGCGCCTGGCGAGGCTTTTCTCCGGCATCCCCTATTGGCAGGTCGGCCGAAGGACTAGGGCGAGGGGACAGTTGGCAATACTCTCGTGGACTTGGCTCGGCGTGGCTGGCCTAGTCCTGGCGACCGAGCGGCAGGCCGTGGCGGTCGACCCTTACCTCAGCCGACTGTCGTCGCGACAGCTGTGGTTGAGAGCCGCACGCAGCCAGTCTGAACTCGTGGCGCGGGCCATCCCCCGCTGCGACCAGGTGTTGGTCACCCACGCCCACGTCGACCACGTACTAGACGTGCCGGGGCTGGCGCGGCGCACCGGCGCCCTCGTCTATGGCTCGGCCAACGTCGGTCGGGTATTGGCGGCCGGAGGGGTGCCGGTCCGCCAATTCCAGCAGCTGGCGGTAGGGGAGCTTCTGGAGCTCGGGGACTTTGCCGTAGAGGTCCTGGCCGCCGTACACGGCACCGTCTTGAGCCGACCGGTTCTGCCAGGCACTACGCCCGAGCGCAAAGCGCCCCTCAGGGCAGACGATTACAGGCTAGACGAGTACTATGGCTTTCTCATCAACGTCGCGAACCCGCGGCTCTTGGACTGGCCCAGTGAGAGGGCAGGCCCCGCGCCGGAGGCGGATGTACTGTTTGTGAAACCGGGCAAAGGCGATGCCTTCTATGCCGCCCTGCTGGGCGATGTCCGGCCGCGGCTGGTGGTTCCTATTCACTGGGACGATTTCACCAGACCCCTGTCCCAGCCACCGCGGCCGATGCTCTTGCCGCCCGCGCTCGCCTGGCCGCCGCTGCGCCGCGTCGACCTGGCCGCGTTCAAGCGCCAGATCGGCGCTCTCAAGCCAAGCGCTCGCGTTTTCACGCCCCAGATGCTGTATGCCTACGACCTTCCGGGCCTGCTGACAGCAACCGAGCAGGCGGTTTGACAGCGCCGCCCAGTCCCGGTTATAGTGGAGCCTGAGGCGAGCCCCTAGCCACTTACCGGTTCAATACGTCGCTCGCCGGGAATTGACCGATGCGTGCCCGCTGGACCGCGCTTTTGGGCGCGGCCGTCGTTTTGCTGTTGACCGCCTGCCAACTGGATCTGCCTGCCGCCATTTCGCTGGGTACGCCCGGCCCAACGGCGGCGGCCCAGGCGCGATTGCTGGCGCCGAGCCAACCACCGACCGCCACTCTCGTGTCGACGCCGGCGGCTACGCCGACGCCTACCCCCGTCCCGGTGCCTAAGCCGAGTGGGCCTGGTTTGAGCGTTGGTCTCGTGGACACCACCGACCTCGACCTCAACCGCGGCCCGATGGCGCGCGAGGGCTTGCAGCGCGCGGCAGGCGAATTCAACCTCGAGACCTTCGCCGTCACTGTTCCCCAGAAGGACCTGGCCAACAGCGCAATGCGCCTGGCCGAGGCAGGCTACAGCGTAGTCGTTATCGCCAGCCCTTACCCGGACTTGGCGGCCTTCCTGGCCAACCGCTATCCGGCGACGAAGTTCGTCGTCTTCGGCCCCGGGATAGACAAGCAGCCCGCGAATCTGGTGACTCTCTTGTACGCCGAGGACCAGGCCGGCTACCTGGCGGGGGCGCTGGCAGCCTGGCTAACTCAGAAGAACATGATCGCCTTCGTGGGCGCCGAGTGGACTCTGGAAGTCGTGAAGTTCCGTAAGGGCTACGAGCACGGGGCTCAGGCCGTCGACCGGCGCTGCATAGTCCTGGGCAACTACATCCACAGCTTCTCCTCGCCGCCGAAGGGCTGGGGCGAGGCCAACGCCCAGTTCAACGAGGGGGCCGACGTCCTCTTTGCCGTCGGCGGCAGCACCGCCCGCGGGGCCATGGAGGCGGCGGCCGAACGGAACTTGCCGGTCATCGCCGCCGAAAGCGACCCTTACGATATTCTGCCCAAGGTAGCCCCCGACTTGGCCTCAGCGGCGCTCGCCCACTACGACCTCGGCGTCTACGACGCCCTCAAGGCCGTGGTCCAGGGCAGCTTCAAGGGCGGGACTCTGACTTACGACGTCACGAACGGCGGGATCGGGTTAGGACCCTTGCGCGCTTGGGACAGCAAGCTCCCGCCCGAGGCCAAGAAGAACCTGCAGGACATTCTGGACGGCCTACGCACGGGCAAGGTCAAGACGGACGTCCAGACCTAGGGATTGCGCCGCGCGGTGGAGGGGAGAGTGGATCTCCAAGAGCGTCTGGCGGAGCTGACCAGCACCCATGGCGAGCTGCGCCTGTTGTCGTTGGCCGACGAGCGCCGCCTGGCCAGAGAGTTTGGCATTCACCCCAGACAGGTCGAGCTGGCCGCGCTGGCGCAGCGCGTGTTGCCGGCACGCTATCAGCGCAGCCTGGGCACGGTGGGCTGGGAGGGCCAGGAAAAGCTGCTGCGAGCGTCCGTGGCGGTGGTGGGCGCCGGCGGTCTCGGGGGCTACGTCATCGAGGGGCTGGCGCGGATGGGCGTGGGCCGGCTGGTGGTGATCGACGGGGACGTCTTTGAAGAACACAACCTGAACCGACAACTGCTCTGCACCGAATCTGTTCTGGGGCAGGCCAAGGCCGCCGCAGCGGCCGGGCGGGCGGCCGAAGTAAACGCCGCCGTGGAAGTGAAGGTGGTGGACGGGCTGCTGAGCGAGGAAAATGCCCCGACCCTGCTGGCGGGGGCCGACGTGGCAATCGACGCCCTGGATAGCCTGCCGGCGCGCTTCGTTTTGGAGAGAGCGGTGAAGGGTCTGGGCGTGCCGCTGGTGCACGGGGCCATCGCCGGCTACATCGCCCAAGTCATGACGATTTTTCCTGAGGACGAGGGCTTGGCGCGGATCTACGGCCGCGGCAACCTACCAGAAAAAGGGGTTGAGACTATCTACGGCAACCCGGCCGCGACGCCGATGCTTTGCGCCGCCTGCCAGGTGCAAGAGGCAATTAAGGTGCTGCTGGGTGCCGGCGAGCCGCTGCGCAACAGGCTGCTGATCATTGACGGCGAGTACGGCAGCGCCGAGGTGATCAAGTTCGGGCAGTAAGAAGGGCCCGCCGGGGATCACACCCGACGGGCCCCTCCAGCAAGGAGTCAGTTGACCCTAGAGGCCAAAGCAGAAGCTAGCGACGGTTCTCCAACTGCTTGCCCTTCTGGATCAGCTCGCGCACGCGCTGGCCGCCCTTCGGGCCGCCGATCTCACCACCTTTGTGGCCGATCTCCTCGTAGAAGCCATGGCCGTACTTCCTCTTGACCGTCTCGCCGCCCTTGCGGCCGGCCTCCTCCACGGTCATATCACCCTTTCTCAAACTAGCCATCCCAAACACCTCCTTCCCAACACCTTCCTAATAGCCCGAAGGGCCCAAGGGCGTCGCTTAGCGACGCCGCTCGGCGCTCTTGCCCCTTTCGATCAGCTCCCGCACGCGCGGGCCGCCGATCTCGCCGCCCTTGCGGCCGATCTCCTCATAGAAGCCGTGGCCGTACTTCTTCTTGACCGTCTCGCCGCCCTTGCGGCCGGCCTCCTCCACGGTCATATCGCCCTTCTTCGAACTTGCCATCCCAAACACCTCCTTCATAGCGGTACCAGGTTTATTGATAGCCCCGCGTCCGCTAGGCGGTGCGCCAGTAGGTCGCGAGCGCCGCCCGTCTGACCCGGCGCGCCGCCAGGCCCACGATCTCGCGGGCTATGTTCAGGTTCCAGGCCTCTTCCACGCCCATCCAAGAGGGCGTGCCGTTGACTTCAATGACCGCCGGGCCATCGGGTCCCTCTATTATGTCGACACCCGTGTAGTCCAGGTCTACCGCCCGGGCGGCCCCCACCGCCAACGCGGCCATGCTCGGCGACAGGTTCGCTCGCTCGGACCTGGCCCCCTGGAAGACGTTGGTTATCCACTCGCCTTCACGGGCCACCCGGTAGATCGCCGCGACCACCCTGCCCCCGATCACGAAGGCGCGGATGTCGCGGCCACCGGGGCCGAGGAACCGCTGCACGTAGATAACCCCGAAGTCACGCAACATGCGCGCGATTACGTCGCTGGCCTCGCGGCCGGGCGTTACCCGCACGATGTCCTCTCCCAAAGAGCCGTAGAGCGGCTTCAGCACGGCTACGCCGAACTCCTGCACCGCTCGTACCGCTACCTCTGGTCGCTGGGTTACCACCGTGTCGGGTGTTGGTAGACCAGCCTTGTGGAGCATGAAACTGCTGCGGCACTTGTCCAGCGCCGTCAGCACCGGCCCCACGCGGTTGATCGTCACCGGGACCGACTCTTCCATGAGGCGGTAAGCCTCCAGCTGGAAATCGGGCAGGCCTTCGTTGTCGAGGCCCCGGAGCAACAAAGCGTTGAAGCGGGAGGCCTGCTCATTCCCGAACCAAACCTCCGCCCCTTGGGCGTCGACGTGCACGGACACGTCGAGTGGGCTTAGTGCTTCGGCCCTACCGATCTCCCCGGCCGCGTCCAGCAGTCGGCTGGAATGCCAGCCAGTTGGGTCACTGGTCACAACCCCGATACGCAATTCCTTTCTCACACCCATTGGCCCATTAGAAAGTCGAGGAAAGGGCGGCCGCCCTTTCCTCGCCGGAATCCGGTGCCGAACCGTATCTAGCGGCGGTTTTCGTTCTCTTTGCCGCGCTCAATCAACTCGGCAACTTTCTGGCCGCCCTTGTGGCCGATCTTCTCATAGAACTCGTGGCCGTACTTCTTCTTGACGGTCTCGCCACCTTTGCGGCCCGCCTCTTCGACGGTCATGCCACCCTTACGCTGCTCTGCCATCGATCACACCTCCTTCCCAACAACCTCAACTGCACCGAATCACAAGCTAGAGTCAGAAGGGATGTACACCCTATCATCCAAATTGCTGGGCCCGACGGCCCGTCTTGGCGTGACACGACGAGCGTGCCGATTGCTCAGGGCGGTCGGACCACTGCATCCGCCCGGAGGTCGCAGCTTCCGTGCCATAGGAATACTAGCGAGCGGTGCGGGGCAAGCGGGAACACAACGGTCCGCCAGAAAGGGTGATCTGCGCGCCATTGCCGCTTACGGGCGAAGACTGGGCTGAGACGGCGGAGGACATGGAGCAGATGATAGCGAGGGCGAGAAGTATCGGCCGAGACTCGCGGCTCAGGGAAGGGCGAGCACGCATTGGGGACACAGACGCCCCACGCGACCGTGACCTGGCGCGGGGAAGACGACTCCCGCTTCCCACAGCAGGTAGGTTAGGAGGCAGAGGGGCAGACCAACCACGTTCAGATAGCAGCCACGAATCCCCGCCACGGGCCGGAAGACGGCGTCTTGGATCGCGTAGGCCCCGGCCTTGTCTAGCGGCTCGCCTGAAGCGATGTAGCGCGTGATTTCCTCTTCAGAGTAGGCGCGCATGCGGACCCATGTAACGAGTGAGCCGACCGCGCCGCGGCCCGAGGTACGATCCAACACGGCCACGCCGCTGACCACGTCGTGCTCGCGGTCGCGAAGCGCCCGCAGCATCGCGCCCGCCTGGGATGCGTCGGCCGGCTTGCCGAGAATCGCCCCGTCCAGGACGACGACGGTGTCGGCGCCCACTAGAAAGCGCTCGGGAGAGCGCTGAGCTACGACCGCGGCCTTTGCCAGGGCCAGGCGTTCCACGGTTGCGCTCGGAACTTCACCCGGCAGGGGTGTCTCCTCGATAGCGGCGACGCGCACGACGTAGGGCAGGCCCAACGCGGACATAATGGCCCGCCGCCGCGGCGACGAGGAGGCCAGCACGAGGGGCTCTCGCCCTGGGTAGGCTAGTCTGGCTCCCACGCCAGCACCGCCACGTTCTCGATGTGGTAGGTCTGGGGAAAGAGGTCGACCGGCTGGACAGAAAGCAGGGAGAGGCCAGCGTCGACGAGGTAGCGAAGGTCGCGCGCCAGGGTAGCCGTGTCGCAGGAAACGTAGGCGAGGCGGCGCGGCCGCAGGCTCACCAGCGACGCGAGGACCTCCGGACGGCAGCCGGCCCGCGGAGGGTCGACTATCACGGCATCCACCCTCTCGGACAACCCGGGCAAGACTTCCTCCGTGGCGCCGTGGATCAGTTCCACGTTCGACAGCCCGCTCGCATTGTGCCTGGCATCGGCGAGCGCCGCCGCCGAACCTTCGATGCCGACGACGCGGCCGACTCGGCCGGCCAACAAAACCCCGAACGTGCCAACCCCGCAGTAGGCGTCCAACATGGTATCCTCCGGCCGCAGGGACAGCCCCTCTTCAACCAACCGCGCCAGGACCTCTGCCTGTGGCGTATTGACCTGGAAGAACGAAGCGGCGGAGACGCGGAAACGCTGGCCGCCCAACTCCTCTTCGAAGAAGGGCTGGCCGGTGGCGACGACGCCATCGGCGGCGGGTATTTGGGGCGCCACGAGCATCTGCCCCGTGCGGGTGCCGTAGCGCACCGAGACGTTGAAGAAGTGGCGGCAACGACCGCGCAGCAGCCTGAGCGCCTCGTCGATCTTGGGATCCATTATGCGGCAGTACTCGATGTCCACAAGGGCTCGGCTGGCATGGCGGGTGAAGCCGAGCCGGCCGTCCCGGAAAGCGGAGAAGCGAGCGTGGTTGCGGTAGCCCCAAGGCTCGTCCATCCCCAGCACCGGCAGGACGGGCGCATCCGCTAAGCCGCCCAGGCGGCGCAGCTGCTCGCGCACGACCCCTTCTTTGAGCGTCAGCTGCCGCGGGTAGGCCAGGTGCTGGAACTGGCAGCCGCCGCAGTCTTCGAAGTAGCGGCAAGGCGCCGCCACCCGGTCGAGCGAGGGCGAGTGCACCTCCAGCACCCGGGCGCGGGCGAAGTCCGGCTTTTCGCGGAAGACGCGGGCGGTCACCTCTTCGCCGGGGATGCCGCCGATGACGAAGACCACCTTGCCGTCGATGCGACCCAACGCCTCGCCGCCGTAGGCGAAGCCATCCAGCTGGAGACGGATTACCTGGTCCAAGGGCGCTCTATCTCTCCCTCCGCCGGGCGGCAAATCGGCCGCCCACGAGGGCGGCCGATGCCTCTGCGCACGCTATTATAGGGTGGCTAACCGGCGACCGGCAAACGGCCGGTCACCAGTCAACAGCAACGTGAGGACGCTGCAGCATCTCGTCTAGCTCGTCGCCCGACATGGTCTCAACCTCACGCAGATGCTCGGCGATCGCCACCAGCCTGTCCCGCTTGTCCAATAGGATCTCGCGCGCCGTCCGATAGGACTCATCCACCAGGCTCAGAACCGCTTCGTCAACCTTGGTGGCAACAGACTCGCTGAGCGACTGCTCGCGTCCGTGCTCGTCTGACCTCCGGAAGGCGACCGTGCCCACGCCGCCCATGCCAAACTCGCAGACCATGCGGGTGGCGATCTCGGTGGCCTGGTGAATATCCTGCCGGGCGCCCGTGGTAACGTCGTCGAAGATGATCTCCTCCGCCGCGAAACCGCCCATCGCCGCCGCCATTTTCGCTTTGAGCTGCGTGCTGGTCAGCAGGTAGCGATCCTCCTTGGGCATTTGCACGGTGATGCCCAGCGCCTGGCCTCGCGAAACGACGGAAACCTTGTGCACGGGGTCGCCGTTGGAGACGGTGCGCATGACGATGGCGTGGCCGACCTCGTGATAGGCGACGACCGACTTCTCCTGCTCGGTGATAACCCGGCTCTTGCGCTCCGGGCCCGCCACCACGCGCAGCAGCGCCTCCTCGATGTCCTTCATCGAGATGGCAGTGCGCCCATCGCGCGCCGTCAGGATCGCCGCTTCGTTCATGAGGTTGGCCAGGTCGGCTCCGGAAAAACCCGGGGTCTGCTGAGCGATCTTGTCCAAGGTCACTTCCGGCGCCAGTCGCTTGTCACGCGAGTGCACGGCCAGGATATGCTGGCGGCCGACGATGTCGGGCGGGTCCAGGGTCACTCGCCGATCGAATCGTCCCGGCCGCAACAGGGCCCGGTCCAAGATGTCCGGGCGGTTGGTCGCGGCGATGACCACTACGTTGGTCTGGGAATCGAAGCCGTCCATCTCCACCAGCAGCTGGTTCAGCGTTTGCTCTCGTTCGTCGTTGCCACCGCCGACGCCCGCGCCGCGGTGCCGGCCGACGGCGTCGATTTCGTCGATGAACACGATACAAGGCGCGTTGCGCTTGGCCATACGGAACAAGTCGCGCACCCGACTGGCGCCTACGCCGACGAACATCTCCACAAACTCAGAGCCGCTAATACTGAAGAACGGCACGCCGGCCTCGCCGGCCACAGCCTTGGAGATCAACGTCTTGCCGGTACCCGGCGGCCCCACCAGAAGGACGCCCCTGGGCACACGTGCGCCAACCTCGGTGAAACGCTGCGGGTCCTTGAGGAACTGGACCAGCTCGTTGAGCTCGATCTTCGCCTCTTCCACTCCCGCCACGTCGGCGAAAGTCACGCTGGGCCGGCCGACGTCGCTGACACGCGCCCGGCTGCGCCCAAAGGCGAACTGCTGGCTGTTGACACCGCCACCGCGAGAGACGAACAAGACCAAGCCGGCGACGAGCAGGAATGGCACGGCGGCCAAGGCCAGGCCGGGCCAGTTGGCCTGGTCAGGGCTGCTGACCTCCACCGAGACGCCGTCACGGCGCAGGATCTCGCTGACCGGCTGCTGCGGCTCCTTCGCGGCCTGATATTGCTGGCCGTTCACGTCGGTGATCACTACCAGGTCGCCACTCACCCGGGCGTCTTTGATCTGGTGCTGTTCGGCCCGGTTTAGAATCTCGCTGATCGCCACTACCTGAGGCTGCACGGGCTGCGGGCGAGTGACGAGGAAGGCCGAAAGCAGCGCGAGCAGCGCCACAAGAACTGCCACCCCCAAAACCAGCTTTCTCCGCCCCGACCATTTGCCCATGGCAAGTCCCCCTAGTAATCTCCCATCGGGCTATGCCGACGAGTATGCCCCGGTCGCCTTGGCCGGGGCAGCAGAATCGCTTGGTCCCCTGGGTCTCGACCGCAGCTAGTGGCAGCTGTACCGACACCGCTGAAGTTGTGCCGATTATAGCACAAGCTAAGCAAGGCGAGCCAACTGCGGCGCCTGTTCGCCCGGCGGACGCTGTGTTATACTGGGCGCTACCAAATAAGCGCTCAACGGAGCAAGCGCGTGCGGCTTGGCGATAACCGGGGGAAGGGTCGCCTGCTGGTCGCCGTCGCCGGTCCCCGGCGCAGGCGTCGGGATTCGCGAGCGCCACCGAGGAGGTGTCCCGTGCGTCGATCTCTGCCCGTCTCTCTGCTCCTCGCCCTGCTGCTGCTCGTGAGCCTGCCGGCGTTGCCGGTCGCCGCCGACACAAACTATACGGTACAGCCCGGCGACACCCTCTGGTCCATAGCCAGCGAGCACGACGTGACGGTGGAGACGGTCGTGGCCGCGAACGACATCACCAACCCAGACTACATCTTCTCCGGCCAAGTCCTGACTATTCCCACCACGGGCGGCAGCGCGCCCGCCTCAGCGCCGTCCGCTCCCCCGGCGGCCCAGCCGGCACCGGCCACCCCTGACCCCAGGAACGTTAGCGCGGGGCCAGGGTCGATTCTGGCCAAGCGTATGGTTGTCAGCTACTACGGCAATCCCTATTCCGGCTTAATGGGCGTGCTAGGGCAGCTGAGCAAGGACGAATTGGTGGCGGCACTCAAACGCCGGGCCGCTCAATACGAAGCGGCTTCGGGGCGCCCGGTTCAGCCGGCGATCCACTTCATCGCCACAGTGGCGCAAGCCAGCGCCGGCAGCGATGGCATGTACCGAGCCCGCATGCCCCTGGAGGTGGCCCAGGAATACGCCCAGCTGGCAGCCAACAACGACATGCTCTTCATCCTGGATATCCAGTTTGGCCGTAGCACGGCGCAGGCGGAGATTCCGCCCTGGCTGCCGCTGCTCAAAGAGCCACACGTGCACCTGGCGATCGACCCCGAGTTCGACATGTGGGGCAGCGAGCAGCCAGGGGCGGACCTGGGGCATATGATGGCCTACGAGGTCAACTACGCCTCCGACTACCTGTCCAACCTCGTGGCCCAGTACAACCTACCGAACAAGATGCTCATCGTCCACCAGTTCACGGCCAGCATGCTGCCCGACAAGCAGAACATCCAGACCAACCCGAACGTGGACTTGGTGATCGACATGGACGGCTTCGGTTACAGTTCGCTGAAGATCCAGCACTACGACTGGTACGTGCGGGACCAGGCGCCGCAGTTCGCCGGCATCAAGCTCTTCCTCGAGCACGATCCCGACCTGATGACCGCCGCCGACGTCATGGGGCTGACGCCGCCGCCGGATTTGGTCATCTACCAGTAAAGGACCACTCGCCAGGAGCAGGGCAGGCGGACCTACTTCTTGGCAACGGGACGTGACGCCGGGCATGGCTTCGGCTCAGGGCCTTTCCTTGGAGGCGGGGAGCGGACTGAAGTCCGCACTACCAACACGGTTTCTCGTCGTTCGTAGTGCGGACTTCAGTCCGCTCCGGTCTCATTGTCACAGGGCAGAAGCCCCTGTCGGGCGAGAAGCCCCCGGGGCCTTGCAAGCCTGACAACCTAGCCGCGCCGCAGCTGCCGCCAGGCAGCGACGGCGAGCGAGCGCAGCGCAGTCCAGGCGGCCGCGCCGCCGATCAGGGCGGCAGTGGCGACCGGTTCGCGGGCGGCGGCAGCAACCGCTACCGGACCGGCACCGAGCACCTCAGCCGCCTGGCTGTCGTCCACGTCGAAATCGACTCCGTTCTGGCGCAAAAGGTCAAGCTCCGCTTGTGAGAGGATGCCCACCTTGCCCAAGAAGGACACCCGAAACGGGTAGTTCTCTGGCTGATCGAACAAGGCCTGCCGCTGAGCGGGACTCATCTGCGAGTACAGCATCGCCCTCTCACCGCCCCTGATCTTCAGCCGCCTGGGGGCGGCCAAAGACAGTGCCCTCGCCAGGATAAACCACCGCGCCCGCGCTCTGTTGCCGCGCCAGACTGCGGGCGTAGGCGATGACCTGCCAGCGTGCCTGAACGTCGAACCGACCTTGCCAATCTGGCATGACCGTCTGCGGCACGCCCTCGCTGACCCACCAGAAGACGTAGTCTTCGTGGTTCTGGAAGGCATTGACCATCGGCGGAGCGCCAAAGTCGGCAGGCTTCGGTTCGAGGTAGGCAGCCATAGGGCCGAGTCCGTTGCCCCTAGCACCGTGGCAATCGAGACAGGACGGCTTGTAGGCGGAGTACAGCGCTCGCCCGACCGCCAGCGCCTGGGCGTCGTTCGGCGCATAGGGGTTGCGCAAGCCCCGGTAAGCCGGCGGGATGTCGCCGCCGATGTAGCCGGGCGGTGGTCCCTCTCCAATGAGCGGCCGGGGCTGCCAGGGGACGTAGCAGCCCGACAGGCCCAAGCAGCACAGCAGCAAGGCAAGTGGCCAGACGTGGCGACCTGCCCAGCGCCCCGACTCGGCCGGTGCGCCCTTTCTGGTTAGGTGCCCGCCCGGAGCAGTCATACGTCACCTACCTTGGGGGCAGGCAGGCCCCGTTCGGGTTCACCTACCGGCGCTGATTGGAAGTGCGACGCGGGACCGGCCGGGGTCGGAGTGGGCAGCAAGGTCGGGAAGGCCTCCGGCTGATCCAGCTGCTGCTGGTAGTAGATGAGGAAAGGAACGCGCGAGTTCTCGCGGATGAAACCCATCAGGGCCATCATGAAACTGGCGAAGACCGCCAGGGTCAGGAGCAGGTACTGCGCCTGTCGCCCTCTGCCCCCCAAATAGCCCCAACGCAACCCCTTGCGCAGCCGCCCCACGTAGGTTGCCACGGCGAAGATCGCGCTGAGCGTCAGTCCCGCGAACGCGATGTACTTCCAGGGCTGCATCGCCCCCAGTGGGTTGACCCAGTTGATCCACATGTATTCCTGGCTGGGACCGATTACCCTCGGCATCAGTAACACCACGGCAGAGAGCGCGGCGACGGCCAGTAGGGACTGCATCCGCCTGTAGCCCGAGCGGTCGCTCTTGCCCAACTGCCACAGCATGTAGAGCATGCTCAGGAGGAACAGCACGCTCAGGAAGGCCACCTGCAGCAGGAAGAGCCAGGAGTTGTGGGTGCGCATCATAGCGTTGAAGGCGCCCGGTGAGACGGCCCTGATTTCCTCTACGTACTCGATGCCGATCGCCGGCTGCAGAAAAAGAAACCCCAGGCCGGCGAGGAGACCCAGGCTGCCCAGCCAATCGTAGTAGGCGTGGTCCGCCGGCTCACGCGAGCGGAGGGCGCGGAAGGCGGCATAGCCGGCGACCAGGAAGCCGGCAAAGGAGATGTCGCCCACTATCCGATGCATGTCCAGGGGAATGGCCGTGGCGTTGAACAAGACGCGCAGAAACTCCTCCGGGGGGGCAGGCGTAAGCATGTAGCTGGCAACCACGTCGATCAGGCTCTGCTGGAAGTAGGCCGCCACGATCAACGCCCCGCCAAGGGAGAGGTGCACCCAGCGAAAACGCTCCAGATGCTCCCAGGTGAAATACCAGGGGAGCAGGTAGAGGATGGTCAGGGCGAACGTAATACCCTCAAGGAAGAGGGCCCAGAAGCTCGTACGCAGGATGGTGTACCAGAAAGTGGGAAAGAAGATCGTGGCGAAGAACATCACCATGAAGGCGAGCACCGCGCCGGTGCTGTAGACCAAGGCGGCCGTCTTGCCCAGGCCCCGCGCCACCCGCATCAGATTGTCGCCCCCGAACACCAGGGCGAAGAACTCGCAGGCCACGGCGATCGTGAAGATGCCGATGAGAAAGGCGGCGAACTGGACGTGGGTGAGGAAGAGGAGAGCAATGACGAAACGGCGGGCCAGCTCCGGGACCGCGGTTGGTTCCACTGCTTACCTCCTTGCTACCGAGATGGCTGGCGCCGGGGCCTAGCCGGGAGAACCGACGAAGTCGTAATTGAAGACCCGCGAGGCGCCTAACAGGGCCAGGACCAGGATCGAGAGAATGACAACCGCCATGAACATCACCGCTAGGGGCCGTGACTGGGGCTTCAGGGCCGGGTTGCGATCCAACCAGGGCAGCAAATAGAAGACGACCACCATCACAGTGGGCACCCCGATCACCGCGAAGGGGATCAGCCAGGCCCCGGGGAACAGCAGCAGTAGCTGGTCGAGGAACAGCCAGAACCACATCGATGAGGGCGCGTACGTAGTGGTCGAAGGGTCGATAGGCTCCTCGATCGGCACCCGGAAGGTCAGGGCGATGAGAAACACGACGAGAAAGATGGCGCCGGTGACCACGGCCTCTTTGAACATGTGGTGGGGGAAGAACCAGGTGGTGCGCCAGGGCAGATTCACCTTGCGACTTTCCGGACTCAGCACCTCGCGGCGGACCTTTGCCTGCGAGGCCAGTTCGTCCTCGTCGGGCGGCTCAGCCTCTGCCGGCTCCGGTTCGTAGTTGACCCAGGAGCCAAACTGCCCTTGAATCACGACCAGGGCGACATGAACGGTGGCCAGCACCACCAGGCCCACCGGCAGCAGCCAGACGTGAAAGGTGAAGGTCCGAGTAAGCGTGAGCGAGCTGATGGTCTCGCCGCCCCGCCAGAGAGCCGCCAATCCCGGGCCGATGATGGGGGTCCAACCCGCGATGGTCGTCCCGACCACGGCGTCGAAGTAGCCGCCTTGGTCCCAGCGCAGAATGCCACCGGTGAAGGCAGTCGCTACCATCAGGATGAGCAGGGTGACACCCAAGACCCAGGCCAGCTCTCGCGGCGCCTTGTAGGCCGCCGAGAAGAAGGTACGGGCCATGTGAGCCCCGATCAGAAGAACCAGCGCCACCATGTTCCAGTAATGGAGTCCCCGCACCAGCCAGCCCAGGTAGACCTCGTTTTGAATGTAGGACACGGACTCCCGGGCGTGGTCCCAGGAGGGCACGTAGAAGAACATCAAGAAGATGCCGGTCGCGATCTGAATGAAGACGAGGACGAAAAGTGCCGCTCCCAGGGTGTACCACCAGCCACCGCGCTCTGGCACGGGGTCGCTGAGAAGCCGGTTCAGGGTCCGCCGCCAGGGCAGACGACGGTCCAGGCCATCGACCAGTGGCGCGAAGAGCCTGTACAACACGGTTCGTACCTCCTAGGTCGAAACGCCCCGGCGGACGATGCGGTTGGCGACGTACAGATCGCTGCCCTGCACCCGGGTGGGCAGGAGCGGCAGGTCCGCGGCGGGCGGGCCGCCCATTAGCTGACCCCAGCGGTCGTACATCCCCCCGTGACAGGGACAAAGGATCTGCTGGCGCCAGGCCAGCCAGCGCACGGAGCAGCCCATGTGCGTGCAGGTGTTGGAGAAGGCCAGGATTTCCTCGCCGCGCCGAATGACGAACACTCCCGTGATGATCCGGTAACCGGCTGCTCTATCCTCCGGCTGGAAAGCCACGCGGAACTCCTTCGGTTCTGCATCCACGACCTCGTCCAGGGCGCAGAGCCTGACCCACTCCTCCGGCAGACGTTTGGTGACGGCCTCAAAGAAGTAACCAATGAGCGGCACGGCCACGGCCAGGGTCACCGCGCCCCCGATACCCGTGATGGCCATTTCGCGCAGGAAGCGCCGGCGTCCCGATGGCCGCACGTAAGCACCTTCCGAGCGCATCATTGCTGACCCCAGAAGAAGGCTTGATAGACGAAGGTGACGAAGAGCAGCAAGAAGAGCAGCCCCGTATTGATCACAACGCCGATCAATATCAGCGCCGAACGTCGATGCTCGTGCCAGACTTTCCCAAGCTGGGAGAGCACCACGCCCAACGGCAACAGGCCGAGGAAGAAGAGAAACCCACCTAGAACCACCACGAAGACAACCGCCGGCTCGTTCTTCATAGCGCTGCTCCTCAGGGTCTCACCAACTCCTGCGCCTGTTCGGGTGGCATCTTCTGATAGATCAGCCAGTCCCCCCGGGCGCTTTCGCGGATGATACCCATCGTCACGAATATAGCGACGGCCGCCAGGCCCAGGGCCACGAGGACCGCCGGGCGCTGCCAGCCACCAGGTACAGGTCCACCCTGCCTGCGCTCGCGCCAGTAGAGCACCAGGTTGGCGATTGTGACTAGACCGAAGACGTAGAGGGCGATGTATTTCCAGGGTCGCATCTGGCCCAAGGGCAGTTCTTTAGGGATAACGGCCAGAAGCAGCGCCAGCGCCAGGACGAGCAGAGACCAACGCAGCCAGGTGCGCGTCCGGACCCGCCGGGCGCCGTCGGTAGGCGTGGGCAGGCTAACGACTAAGTACAGGCTGATGAGGAAGAAGATCGCCCCCAGCAGGCCGATCTGGATGAGAAACAGCCAGCCCTTCGCGCCTGCCATCATGTTGAACCAGGCACCGGGAGATGCTTCGAGGATGCGCCGGACGTAGTACCAGCCGAACAGGGGCTGGGTCAACGTCACCAGGCCCCCTAGCAGCAAAGTCGCCTCGAGAACCCAGTAGCGGTAGTCTCGCTGCCCCTCGCTGGGTCGGAAACGGCCCCGGAAGACGAGCAGGCCGGCGCCGACGAGGGCGCCCAGGACCAGTGGGCCGTAGGAAAGGTTGCCCACGTGGCGATGCAGCGTCTCCGCCAGCCAGCTGGGGTTGAAGGCGGCCGCCCAGAGTTGGTCGACGCCGCCGGCCGGGGTGAGCTGGTGGGAGCTGAACATCACGATCAAGGTAATAAACGCCATCGCGGAGAGGGCAAATGTCCAGCCAATGGCGTTGTGCAGGCCGCGCCGGCCGCGCAGCGAATTCCAGGTCCCGTAGTAGGCGTAGGCAGTGATGGTCATCAGTAGCCAGAGCACGCCGGCGATTATTACCACCGGATAGAAGAACAAAGAGGTGAGGTAGCCCCAGAGGCGGGGATATAGTCCCCAGATGGCGACTAGACCGAAGGCAGCCCAGGTCGCCCCCCAGGCGTAGAGGCGCTCGAGAACGGTGGAGAGCTGGCGGGCAAGGTCGCCCCAGCGCTCATACCCGCGCCGCCAGCCGATCACCTCGGCCACGGGCGCGACCATGGCTATGCCGATGAGAAGGGCCACGGTCGTGATGTGGACCAGGAAGATCACGCCGACGAGCCAGCGGCCGCCGAGCGCGGGAACCGAGACGGTGAATTCCGGTACCGTGCTCGCTACCTCCAGTGGCGGGATGCCGGTCGGGTCGCCCGCTCGACCCGCGACTCGCGTCCCACGCTCGCCTTGGCGGGTTAGGGCCGACCTGCCTAGGCCGACTATCTCCAATGTAGCAGACCGACCTCAACAAATGCCTCAACGTTTCCGCCCTTTCATCACCACGGAAGAGGCACGCCAGCTCGACCGGTTAGTCAGCCTGGCCCAGTTCCTGCAGCGCTACATTGTGGCGCTCGCCTTGGGCAACGAAGACCGGCCAACCAGCGACCAGGCCAAGGAGAGAACGATGACGACAGCAAGATTGGGGCGCCTAGTCGGACTGTGCCTACTAGCCTTGACGCTGGCCACTGCTTGCGCCCCCTCGACGCCGAACTTCCCCATCGCCCTGACGCCCGCGCCGCCTCTACGGGCGACGCCTCGTCCGCCGACCGCCGTCACCCCGTTGCCCCCCGTTTCCCCACCAGCCGCGCCGCTGCCGACGCCGGTCACAGGCAATTTGCCGCCGGTAGACGAGAACTCAGCCGTGCGGAACGTTCTCGCCGGTATGAGTGAACTCCGTCGCCGGATGCAGCAAATGGCGTTGGGGGCCCCCCAGGCGGACGAGCTAGTGAGCGTTACTCAGCAAACGGTCTCCCTCATGGCCGCCGCTAGCCAGGTCATGCCTCAGATGAACCTACTGCAGAGAGAGCAGGCCTTCCAGCAGGAGGTCTCCCTGGTCGACGGTCTGATGCGGATGAGCAGCTCTCACGAGCAGCTTACGCTGGGGCACGGCCCGAGCGCTGAAACGAGCGGAATCGGCACGCTCCTGCCCCTCACGGTCGCGGGGATGCCGCGCAGTCTACCCCAGGGCGGGCTCAGCCCGCTCGACCAGCTGATTGGCCAGGAAATGGCGATCGTCGACGACCGCGCCAGCCAACTCGCTCGGGGCGAAGTAACGGGCTCGGAACTGCTGCCTACCCTCTCCTCATTTCGCTCGACGCTGCTTACCACCCGCCAGCTGAGCAGCCGACTGTCGCCACAACAGGCGCAGCAGGTGGCAGCCCGAGCGGCGGTGACAATGCAATCGCTGGTGAACCTGGTGCGCAGCTTCGGAATGGAGTCGTAGGATGCACTGGCAGCCCGGCGGTCTGCTGCTGGCCGACGCCGATGTCGTCTATAGACAGCGTCTGGCACACCGCTTGGCCGAGTCGGGCTTTGCGTGCCGCGAGGTGGGCGACGGCCGGCGGTTGCTGGCCGAGCTGGAGCGCAGCACCACTCAACTGGTGGTTCTGGACGTGGAGCTGCCATTGCTGGGGGGGCTGGAACTCTGCGAGCAAGTGAGGCGACGTTGCAGCGCACCTATGATGGTGTTGACGGAGCTGAACGAGCCGGCTACCAGGCTGCGGGTTCTCGAATTGTACGCCGACGACTACGTACTGAAGAAGACCGACCTCGCCGAGGTGGCGGCGCGCGTGCGCTGCCTCTTCCGCCGCAGTCAACCGCCGGCCCTGTTGGGCAGCCAGGTCTACGTCGACGGCTGCCTCAGCCTGAACCTCGACTGCCGCTTGGCCCACACGCCGGCCGGCTCCCATCGCTTGACCCGCACCGAAGCCAGGCTGCTGCGCTTGCTTCTGGAGAACGCCGGCCGCACGCTGCCTTCCTCTCTGCTACTGGAGCGGCTGTGGGGAGACGGCGGCCACGCCAGCGGCAGCCTTTGGGAGTACGTGCGGCGAGTTCGACGCAAGATCGGCGACGATGCCGAGAAGCCGCGCTACCTCGTCAACGAACCGGGCTTGGGCTACAGTTTCCGTAGGCCAGCCGCCCGCCAGGACGCCCACGCCGTGGAACGGCAGTCCTGAGACTACTACGCCTAGACGCCGGTCCAGGGGCCAGGCAGTGCCACTAGCGCTCCGCGATACCCGCCTGTAGCAGCCGTTCGTAGGTTGTCTGTGGGTCCTCCGGTATGAGGCGGGTCTCACTCACCACAGGCATAAAGTTGCTGTCGCCCACCCAGCGGGGCACCACGTGCATGTGGACGTGGTTGTCGACCCCGGCGCCCGCCGACTTGCCTATGTTGATGCCGATGTTGAAGCCGTCGGGGGACATCGCCTTCTCCAGGGCCTGCACGGCCCGTTTGGCCTCGCTCATCATCTCGGCCAGCGTGGCCTCGTCCAGCTCGTCCACGTTGCGCGTGTGCTCGTAGGGCACCACCATCAAATGCCCATTGTTGTAGGGGTATAGGTTGAGGATGATGAACGTCCGCTGCCCCCGGTAGAGGATCAGGTTCTCGCGATCGTTGCCCTGCCGCGCCTTGCTGCAGAAGAGACAGCCCGTCTCGAAATCGGTCTTATCCGAGAGTATGTACTCCATCCGCCATGGTGTCCACAGTCGTTTCATTCTTGCGTCCACGCCCAAGTGATTCATAGATGGCGAGCAATCGCAGCCCGGCTTCGTGCCACGAAAAGCGCTCCACCGCCCTGTGGCGCAGTTGGCAACCCAGATCCTCGGCGGCTTCGGCACCGGCGTAGAGCAGAAGGTCCATCTTGCTCGCCAGGTCAAGGTGATCTCCCACCGCCGCGAACACGCCCAGCTCCCCCAGAATTTCCTGGCTCACCGGCGTGGCGAAGGTAACGGTGGGCAGACCCACGGCCATGTAGTTCAGCAACTTACCGTTGCCCTCCGTCTCCGACATCTTGGGCGAAACGGCAAGATCACCCAACGCCAGGTACTCTGGCGCCAGTTGGTATGGCAGTCGACCGGTGAAGGTCACATGGTCGGCGATGCCGAGATCGCTGGCCATCTGTTGATAACGTTCCTGCCCCGGGAATCCCATCAGCAGGAAGTGAATGTCCTGATGCTGGGAGAGCATGGCCGCTGCCGCCCGCAGCAGGTGCCCGGAGCCCTGGTACTCCGCCAGCAGGCCTAGATAGACCACGAGCCGCCGCTCGGCAGGAATTCCTAGACTCGTTCTTAGTTGCCGCTTCTTGTCTTCGGCCACCCGCCAACGCGGCAAGAAGCGCTCCGTGTTCACACAGTCCGGCAGAGGGCGCACCTTCTCCACCGGATAGCCGAATTCCCGGGTGAGCACGTTCGCGGCATTGTGCGAGCTGGTCAGGACCACGTCGGGCAGGCCATCGATCATGGTTTCGAGACGCCGCAGAGGGCCGTACAACCGGCTCTGCCGCGTTAACCCCAGGAAGCCGTGGTCGATCATCTCGCTCGTGAGGCTGCCTTGGAAGTCGAAGACCAGCGGCACTCGCCAAAGCCGGCTGAGGAGGCCGCCGATGAGCGCGCCCTCGTGCAGGTGAGCGTGAATGACGTCCGGGCGCACCTGCGCGCTGGCCAGCAAAGCGCGGGCGGAGAGAAGCCCATCCAGAAGGAAGCGGTAAGGAGATGAGCCAACGTGCACCCGGTTGCGGCCCGGCCAACCCAGCGACCGCCGGATGTCCAGACCGGGCACGTTGCCGCCGCTGTGGTAAGTGCAGATCGTAACCCGACTGCCCAGAGCCTGCAGGGCGAGAGTCTCCTCGAGGATGCGCACGTGGCAGCCGTAGTCAGAGAAAAACGACGTGGGGGCGATCTTGAGGACCCGGAAGCTGCGCCGTCCCGCCGGCTTGGGGACGATGGTAGGCACGTCCACGTCCTTTGGCCTGGTGGCTATCACTATGTGCCCTCTCTGTACTGCACCGGCCTTCTAGGCTCGCGGAAGAGCCGCCAGCGAAAGCGGATCAGTTCCTTGAAGGCGCGAATAACCACGTCGGGGCGACCGCCGGTAGGTTTGCCCGCCTGGCGAGGCAAGTGGGTGACCCCCGCCTCGCGGATGCGATGGCCGGTGCGCTTGGCTCGTACCAGGAACTCCGTGCTGAAGGTGGCGCCGCGCGACTCGACGACAAAATCGTTCAAGATGCCGCGGCGAAAGAGCTTGAAGGCGCAGTCCACGTCGCGCACGGTGTAGCCGAAGAGCAGATTTATCAGTAGATTCCAACCCCAGGCATACAGCAGGCGGTGGAAAGGGTCGCGGCGGGGGTTGCGGTAACCGACGGCCAGGTCGGCCCCCTCGAGCAGAGGCAACAGCAACCTGATCTCGCGCACGTCGAATTGAGCGTCGCCATCCGTCATGAACACCAGGTCCTTGCGGGCGCTGATAAACCCGGTGTAGAGCGCTGCTCCGTAGCCCTTGTTCACCTCGTGCCGCACCAGGCGCACCTGTGGGTACTGCTGGGCCAGGGCAAGCGTTACCTGCGCGGTGCGGTCGCGGCTGCCGTCGTTGACCACGACTATCTCGTAGTCTTCGCAGAGGTCTTGCAGAGCCTCGACGACGTTGGCCACCGTGCGAGGGATACTCTCTTCTTCGTTATAGGCGGGGAGCACGACGGAAATACTGGGCAACAGGCCACTCCCTACTCGGACCGGTCTCTGCCGCCCGAGCCGGGTGGTATTGTACATCAGGGGCGGGGTGCCCGCAATGCCAGGTCGGGCGCTGGGCAACGGCCCGGTGGCGCACAGGCAAGACCACTAGCGGTTCTGGGCCATTCTATCCGCCGGTCCAGCACAGACAAAAAAGGCCCTCGCCGCTTGTCGACGGCGAAGGAACCTCTCACGGCCAGCCACCGTAGCACAACCGCCACTTCCACCGCGAGGGCGCCACTTCGCACGTTTGCAGCGAGGGCTTTGCCCGCGACCAGCCACTTCCACCCAGCCACCCAACCACCGCGAGCAACAGAATAGTAGCGAGAACGGCCGGGCAAAGCAATAGCCCATTTTGGCTATTCAAGCGCTCTTTCGCCCGGGGAATGGGCAACCGTCAACCGATGAGCGCTTTGCCGTCGTCCGGAGCGAGCTCGTTCACCGGCGGCGTCGGTCCGAGCACGCGCCGGAGGTCAACCCTCGGCCCCCTCCGCCGGCCGGAGCGACAGCACGTAGCCTTGGTAAGAGTACAGTGAGTAGAGGAACTGCGCCGGCGGATAGGCGACCAAGCCGCCGGGGTAAGGCGCGGGGTCGTTTACCGTGACCGCATCGTCGTCCAAGCCGCTCACGACCACGTAGTGCCCCACCTGCCCCAGGCGGTGGGCCGGCGGCCAGCCGACGTCCAAGCCACGGCTACCGTACAGCGCTTTCAAGTCCAGGGAGCAAATCAACGGGTGGCCGGCCGCCAGATCACGCTCTATAGGGTCGGCGAGCGTCGGCACGCCCACCCTCAGGCGCCCGCCTTGCTCCAGAAAGCCCAGCAGGCCCTCGAGGTAGGCGCGCTGCTTCTCACCTAGTTCCTCCTCGACGAGGCGCTGGCGCAGGTCGGCCATAACCTCCTCCTGGCTGAGGCGTTCGTAGGCCACCGGTAGCCGGGTGGTGTCGCGAGTCCATAACTCGACCGCGAAGCCATTGCCGAGAGCGTGGCGGGCAATTTCCTGAATGTAGACGCCCGTGGGTATGCGCTGCACCTCGGCCAGCAGGTCTGGCACTTCCCGGTGCAGGCCGTAATACTCATAGACCATTTTGAGGCACCAGAGGCTGCAGAGGTTGGTGCCTCGCTCCTGATAGTAGTGCGGGACGTCTAGGGTGAGACGCGCCAATGCGGACCTCTCAGGGGCCAGAGGACTCAGCGGTAGCCCTCCAGGGCCCAGCCTATCATCTCCGTGTGGGCAGGGGTGCTGCCGCAGCAGGAGCCGACGACCCGCACGCCCAGAGCCGCGTAGCGCCGGGCATACTCGGCCATCGTCTCGGGGCTGGCGCTGTAGACCGACCTACCCTCCTCCAATGAGGGCACGCCCGCGTTAGGCTGGCAAATGATCGCCGCCCCCGGCTTGGCGATGAGAAACTCGCGCGCCACGCCTTCCATCTCATCCGGGCCAAGGCCGCAGTTGGCGCCAAAGGCTTCCACCGCCAGCTCCGCCAGCATCTCGGCAGCCTGCTTGGGACTCACGCCCATCATAGTTCGTCCGCCCGTGTCGAAGCTGAGGGTGCAGAAGACCGGCAGGTTACTCACTCGACGCACGCCCATGACGGCCGCCGTGGCCTCGGCCAGATCGGACATCGTCTCGATCAAGAACAGGTCCACGCCGCCCTTGACCAAAGCCGCGGCCTGCTCGGCGTAGGCATCCGCAGCCTCGGCCGGCGAGAGAGTGCCGAAAGGCTCCAGCAGCTCGCCGGTAGGCCCCAGGGAGCCGGCGACGAAGACGTTGCCGGCGGCTGCCTCGCGCGCCAGCTGCGCGCCCTGGCGGTTAGCCTCCCCAACCTCGTCGGCAACTCCGGCCCGCGCCATTTTGATGCGAGTGCCGCCAAAGGTGTTGGTGGTAACGATGTCGACGCCCGCCGCAACGTAAGCCAAGTGGACCGCCAGCACCCGTTCCGGGCACCGCAGGTTCCACAGTTCGGGCACCTCCCCGGCCTCCAAGCCGGCTGCCTGCAGCATGGTGCCCATCGCCCCGTCGCAGAGCAGCACCTTGCCCTCGGTCAGTCGCTGGCGTAGCGTCTTCCTCATCGTTCGCTCCCTCCCCCGGGCACACTCACACCGGGCCTACTTGGTCTGCTAGCGCTCTGCCGCATGCTGAGCCAGCTCCTGCTGGAGCCGGCTCTTGTGCTGCGCCATCATTTCCTTGATGCTGCTATAGATGGCGCGACAGCCGTCGTCGCTCGACTCGCCGATGAAAGCGTCGCACTTGTCCATCGTCTCCTGCGCCAGGCGCGCCGCCTCGCGTAGGTTCTCGTCTTGGCGCTCCATCAATCAATCCTCCCACGGCGTGGGCGCGGGCCCTTCGGCAGATTCTGCCCGCCCAACGCTATTGTAGCAGTCTAGTCCGCACCGGCAAAGCGCGCCTGCCCGCTAGTCAGATCGGCGGCGGCGCGCAGGGCTTCGACCATGCCGGTCGCGTCGGCCAGGCCCTTGCCAGCAATGTCGAACGCCGTGCCGTGGTCCACCGAGGTGCGCACGAAGGGCAGGCCCAGGGCAATGCTCACGCTCTCGGCGAAGCCGTGCACCTTGATGGCGATGTGCCCCTGGTCGTGGTACATAGCCAGCACGACGTCGAACTCCCCGCCGATGGCCCGGTTGAAGACGGAGTCGGCCGGCAGCGGGCCGCGCGCCTCGATGCCCTCCGCGGCAGCGGCGGCAACGGCGGGAGCGATCTGATCGATTTCCGTCCGGCCGAACATACCCCCCTCCCCGGCGTGCGGATTGAGGGCGGCCACGGCGATGCGCGGGCGTGGCAGGCCCCAGGTCGTGAACGAGGAATCCGTCAAGCGCAAGCGGGCCAGCACGCGTTCACTGGTGACCCTTCGGCAGGCCTCGGCTAGCTCGTAATGGGTTGTGAGGTGCACCACCCGCAGGCCCTTAGTGGCAAGCATGGTGGCGTACTCCCTGGCGCCCGTGAGACGGGCGAGGAGCTCCAGGTGGCCGATGTCCTCGTAGCCGGCCAGACGGGTGGCTTCCTTGTTGATGGGCGCGGTGACGATGGCGGCGGCCTGGCCGGAACGCACCAGGTCAACCGCGGCCAGAATCGACAGCATCGCCGCCGTGCCCGCCGCGGCCGAAACCACGCCCAGGGTTACCTCGGCTGCCTCGGCGTCGCAGGCGTCCAGCACGGCGACCTCGGCCGGGCCGTAGGTGCCCTCCGCGGGGCTCGCTACCGCCTGTACGCTCATAGGCAGAGCCAACCAGCTTAGAGCGCGCCGCAGGACGCCCGCCGAGCCCACGACCAGCGGCCGGCAGAAGTCGCGCACCTGCGGCTGCGCCAGCGCCTTCAGCACAACCTCCGGCCCGATGCCAGCCGGATCGCCCATCGTCACCGCCAGTAAAGGCTTCTCTGTCACTCTCTACCCCCTATTTGCGCAATAGCCCTTCGCGCATGGCCACGGCGGTCGCCTCGGCGCGCGAATCGACCCCCAGCTTGTTGAAGACCCCGGTTACATAGGCCTTGATCGTGCGTTCGCTAAGCCCCAGGCGTACGGCGATCTCTTTGTTGCGCAACCCTTGCGCCACCAGGCGCAGGACTGCCGCTTCGCGCTCGGAGAGGGCGCCGTGCGCCGCTTCGTCCGCCGCGCGCGGAGAGGCCAGGTGCGCGAAGACCTTGGCCGCCACCGCCGCCGGTAGGGTAGATTCCCCCCGCGCGGCGGCGCGAATGGCGCCGAACAGCGCCTCGCGCCCCGTCTCTTTCAGCAGGTAACCGCAGGCACCGGCGCGCAGGCCGCGCACTATGTTCTCGTCGTCGTCATAGGTGGTGAGAATGACGACCGCCACCTCGGGCCAGCGCCGCTTGATCTCGGCAATCGCCTCCAGCCCCGGCAGCACGGGCATGCGCAAGTCCATTAGGACCACGTCCGGGCGCAACTCGGCACAGCGGTCGATCGCCTCCTGACCGTTGGCGGCCTCGCCCACGCACTCCAGGTCGTCTTCGGTCCCCAGGATGGTGCGCAGTCCCTCGCGCACGACGAAATGGTCGTCGGCGATCAGCACCCGGACCGTCCGCGCCGCGTCGCTCATTCTGACACCGCCAACAGAGATTCAGCAAGCGGCAGCCGAACCACCAGCGTGGCGCCCTGACCCAGAGAGCTCGTCAGGCTCATGCTACCCCCCGCCAGACGAGCGCGCTCTTCCAGTCCCAGGAGGCCGAAGTGCCCCAGGCGCTCGGCGGAGACGCTGGCGTCGAAGCCGACGCCGTCATCCCTCACCGCCAGCACCAATTCCCGGCCCTCACGGCCGACCGTGACGGAGGCGTGGCTGGCGTGGGCGTGCCTGGCGACGTTGGCCAGACCCTCGCGCACCACTCGCAGCCCATCCTGGGCGACGCCGGCCGGCAGGGAGTCCCACGACTCCCCTCCCTCCACGCTCAAGGCGCAGGGCACGCCACTGGCGGCGCCGAAGCGTTCGACCTCTCGCTGCAGCGCGGCCAGGAAGTTGCCCTCCGGCGCGGGCGCCGCCCGCAAGGTCTGGATCGACTGCCGGGCCTCGCTCAGCGCCCCCCGCGCCCGCTCCAGCGCCTGGCCTGCCACCTGGCGCGCCTTATCGGCGTTGTCTTTGGCCAGCAGATTGTCTACCGCCTCCAGTTGCATGATGATGCCCGCCAAACCCTGGGCCAGAGTGTCGTGCAGCTCTCTGGCCAGGCGCTGGCGCTCCTGATTGACGGTGAGTGCTTCGACGCGCGTTGCGTAGACCTCGAGCTGGCGATGGGCCGTCGCCAGCTCGGCGTTCGCCCGCTCGACTGCGCGCAGCAGGCCTTCCACACGCCCGCGCTCGCGCTCCTGCATTACCAGATAACCCACGTAGAGAGCGACAAAAGCAATCACGGCCACACCAAGCGGCAGCGTGCTCCAAACAGTAGTAAGCCCCCCCACGAGATAAGTGCAGAGCATCCACTCAAGTAGGACAGCCCCCGCCAGAGCCAGGCGAGCATGCGGCTCAGGCAGCAGCCCTATGCCCTCGCCCACCAAGCCAAACAACAGTGTGGCGACGAACCATTGTTGAGCCACCAAGACACTGGCCAGCACTAGAGCAGCCTGCACCGCCAGGTAATACAGCGTCAGCCGCGGCCGACCGCCCCAGCGGTTGACGCTGTGATGGAGGAGGGCCTGGACGACGAAGAGAGCGGCAAGGAGGGCCTTACCGGGAAGATCCAGCGAGCCAGCGGTAATGGCTGTGTAGTAGATGAAGGCGAGAACCACGTAAACCACGAGAAAGAAGAGGCTCGCAGCCTCAACCGGCCGGCCGAGCAGCCGCACGTGCATCGGCGTCGGGGGACGTTCCACGTTTGCCAAAGTGAGCCTCCCGCAGCGCGGCTATTGTAGCGCAGACGAACCGCCCCCGCCATCTGGCCAGGTGCCCGCGCCCGAGGGGACAGTGTTCGAAGGTACAGTCGAGAACAGCCCGTCCGTACGATTCCAGCAGAGTCGACCTCAGGCTACAGTGAGCTCAGCAAGAAGGAAAGGCAGGCGGTGACAATGGATAGACAACTGGCAATCGCCGTTTCTAACCTCAGTAAGTGCTACGGACAACTGCGCGCCGTGGACGGAATCTCCTTCCAGGTGTTGAGCGGCGAGGCGTTCGGTCTACTTGGGCCCAACGGGGCCGGCAAGACCACTACCGTCGAGTGCGTGGAGGGTCTGCGCCAGCCCGACGGGGGTGAGATCACGGTGCAGGGGCTGCGCCAGGGCCCAGACGCCGCGCGCATCAAGCCGCTCATCGGCGTGCAGCTGCAGAACACCGGCCTCTATCCGCGACTGACCGTGCGCGAACTGGTGCGCTCTTCGCCACCTTCTTCCCCAGGTCACTGGCAGTCGACGAGCTGATCGACACGGTGGGTCTGCGGGAGAAGGCCAACACGGCCAGCAAGAGCCTCTCGGGTGGGCAGCGGCAGCGCCTCTCTCTGGCGCTGGCCCTGGTCAACGACCCCGAAGTGGTATTCCTGGACGAGCCGACGACCGGCCTTGACCCGCAAGCCCGCCGGGCGCTCTGGGACGTGGTGCGGGAACTCAAACGCCGCGGCAAGGCAGTGCTGCTGACCACCCACTACATGGAAGAGGCCGAGGAATTGTGCGACAGGGTGGCGGTCGTCGATCACGGTCGCATCATCGCCGAGGGCACGCCGGCAGCCTTGATCGCGGAGCACTTCGCGGAGACGGCCATCGAGCTGGCTGCCGAGGGGCAACGGTTGGACCGCCTGCAGGCGCTGCCGGGGGTGGCCAGGCTCCTCACCGAGGACGGGCACGTGACCCTCTACTCGAACGACGTGCCGCGGACAATCGCGGGTCTCATCGCCCTCACTCCGGACGGACGCGGGCTGCGAGAACTGAGAATCCGTCAGGCGACCCTGGAAGACGTCTTCTTGAAGCTCACCGGCAGAAGGATAAGAAGTTAGGAGGGATTGAGATGAACGCTTTGCGGGCACTATATGTCGCCAACGGCAGGGAATTCCTGCGCGAGCGAATCAACTGGATAACCACGATCTTGATGCCGTTGTTTTTCGCCGGCTTCTTCGGCCTGATCTTCAGCGGCACCGAGTTACCCGGAGGCCCGGGAGGCACTCCCTTGAGAATGGTGGACATGGTCTTTCCGGGAATGCTCGGCCTGGCGATGCTGTGGCTGGGCCTCTTCGGCACGACGATGCCCTTGGTGGGCTTGCGCGAGCAGCAGGTGCTGCGCCGCCTGGGCGTGACCCCTCTTTCCCGGCTCACCATCCTGGCCGCGCAGGTGGCCTGGCGGGTGACGGTGGGCATCTGCCAGTCTGTACTGTTCGTCGCCTTCGGCCGCCTGGCGTTCGGCGTGCAGGTGGTGGGCAACCTGGGATTGCTGGCCGCGGCGGTCTTGCTGGGGACTCTGGTTTTCGTGACAATGGGCTACCTGTTGGCGGCGGTCTCGCGCTCGCAGGACGCGGCCACGGCCATCACCCAGATCGTCAACCTGCCGATGATGATGCTGTCCAGCTCCTTCTTCAGCCTGGACGCCATTCCCTCGTTCCTGAAACCAGTCGTGGACTTCATCCCGCTAACCTACCTGGCCGATGCGTTCAGGCAATTGATGGTGGCTTATCCGCCCCTCCATCCCTTGTGGCTCGACTTCGCGGCGCTGGGCGGCTGGCTGGTCGTGCTAACGGGCCTCTCGCTGCGCTTCTTCCGCTGGGAGTAGGCGCACTTGACAGGCCCCTGGGGGACAGGCTAAGCTGGCGATGGGGTTGGGGGCGGCTATGCCGCCCCCAATGACTGCTGGCCAGCGCAGGCGGAGGTAGCGGGCAATGACCGAAACGGCAGGCAGCGCCCTGAAGATCGCTCTGAAGGCAGGCAAGTCGATCGTCGGCAGCTTCGTCACCCTGCCGGCGGCAGGCGTGGCGGAAGTGATGGCCCTGGCCGGCTTCGACTTCCTGGTGATCGATACCGAGCACGGCCCTTTCGGCGTCGAGACGGCGGAGAACCTGGTGCGCGGGGCCCAGATAGGTGGAGTACCCTCAATCGTGCGCGTACCGGATTCCCAGCCGGCGACCATTCTGAAGGCGCTGGATATCGGCGCCGCGGGGGTGCAGGTGCCGCTCGTCAACACCGCGGAGGATGCGCGACGGGTGGTTTGGTCCGCCAAGTACCACCCCGAGGGCGGCAGGGGCATGGCCCTGATGCGCTCCTCGCGCTACACCGCCAGCCAGCCCGCCACCTACTTCGCGCGGGCCAACGCCGAGACCTTCGTCGTCGCGCACTGCGAGACCATGGAAGCCGTGAACAACCTGCCGGAAATCCTGGCCGTCCCCGGCATCGACGTCGTCTTTGTCGGCCCCTATGACCTCTCCCAATCGCTGGGGGCGCCCGGGCAGGTCAATCTACCGGAGGTGCAGGCGGCCGTCAACCGGGCCCTCGCGACGATAATCTCCTCGCCGGTGGCGGCTGGCAGCCACGCGCTCAGCCCAGCCCACGCCCGCCTCCTGATCCAAAAGGGGGTCAAGTACGTCACGCTGGGCATGGACTTCGGCTACCTGCTGAGTGCCTGCCGCAACGACCTGATCGACGCCCGTCGGCCCGAGGGGGAGAAATAAATCGCTCCGGGGACAATGGCTGGCACCGCGCGTCAGTTGTCGGTGTAGTTCTCCCCCAGGATGCGCGGCAGACAGGCCTTACAGACCGGGCAGACCGTGTCGTCGCGGGCGACGACGGCCACCACCGGCTGACGACTATCTCGTGGGTCGTGGCGCGGATCGCGGCACTCAGCAAAATCCAGCTCGGGATAGCGCCGCCTGGCCGAGCTCAAACGTAGGACTCCCATCAGCTACCTCTCCCAGCGGTCAGGCACCCGCGCCAAAATGCGTCGGCTGTCGCTTGCCGCCCCAGGGCCAGCGCCGCCGCCACCAGCGCCTCCAGCAGGCGCTCGGGCGTAGCCGTCGGGGCCTGGGCGCGCACCGTCGTCAAGAAATCGCGGTGCTGGCGTCCCGCCCGGTAGTCCGGCTCGCGCGGGGGGTGGCGCAGGCAGGCCTCCAATAGATCCATGTCGATGTCGTAGAGCACGGTTCCATGCAGCAGCAGACCTCCCCGCCGGCGAGCCTGGGCATTGCCTGAGACCTTGCGCTCGCCGATAGCCACGTCCGAGGTGCCGCGCATCTGGGCGGTCAGGCCGAGGCGAGCCAAAGCCTCGACCAGCAACAGCGCCCCCGCCACGAAGGCCGCCTTCACGTCCAGTCCAGACGCCAGGGGGGCCGTGAGGGAATAGTTGAGCACACCCGCGGTCTGCAGTACCGCACCGCCACCCGAGCGGCGCCGGACGATCGCGACGCCCAACCGCTCGCAGGCCGGCAGGTCGGCCACCACCTCGGGCTTCTCCGAGTTGCCGATGACGACCGTCGGACGGTCGCCCCACCAGAGACGCAAGACGCTGCGGTCCTGCGCCCCGGCCGCCTCCACCAGCATCTCGTCCACGGCCAGGTTGATGCCCACCGAGGCAGGCGGCGCGATGATCACTTCGGCGGCGGCGAAGAGGCGTAATGCAGCCAGGCCGGCCAGCTGGCTCGTCCGTGCTGGCTGCTCGATCTCGGCCATCGCCTCCCCTTGGCGCACTGCCGCGCCACCTGCGCCCAAGATAGCGCGAGCTGCGCCTCTCTGTCAACGTCGCCGCGCCGAGCGGAGGACCCCAGCACCGTCGGCAGGAGACGATGGAGCAGCTTAGTCGTTTGGATGACCATAGTCAATATGAGCTAGGTATTGACGACTAGTCGCCCCGGCATTACAATACTGACCGCTTGCAGGCGTGGGTGCCGGCCGACGGGGCGCTCGCGTAGCTGATGGAAGACGGAGGTACGACATGCCGGATAGCGACCACAGCGGCGACCCTCGGCGGCGCAGCCTGATCTACAATCCAACCACCTATGCTGGCGCCGTCCTCGCCGTGATCAGCGCCATCCTCATCGCATCGCTCTTTCTGATCGCCTGGAACAGCCCCACGGGCAGCCCCTACTTGGGCATTATCACCTACCTGGTGCTGCCGGCGTTTCTGGTGATCGGCCTGTTGTTGATCCCGCTGGGCATGGGCATTGAGAATCGGCGCCGCCGCCGGTTGGCCGCCGCGACGCCTGAGGCACCGCCGCCGTTCCCGCGCATCGACCTCAACCAGCCCAGGCAGCAGCTGTATTTCGGCGTCTTCGCCATCGGTTCCTTGGTCGCCATCGCCCTGCTGGGCACGGCCGCTTATCAGTCCTACAACTTCATGGACTCGACCACGTTCTGCGGGCAAACCTGCCACACGGTGATGCAGCCCGAGTACACCGCCTACCTCGACTCGCCCCACGCGAGGGTTACTTGCACGGCCTGCCACATCGGGCCGGGCGCCTCTTGGTACGTGCGCTCCAAAGCCTCGGGCGTTTACCAGGTCTACGCGACCATCGCCAACGTCTACCCACGACCCATAACGACGCCTATCGAGAATCTACGCCCCGCTCGCGAGACCTGCGAGAAGTGTCACTGGCCGGCCAAGTTCTACGGCGATACCCTCGTCAGCCACACTAGCTACAGCATGGACCAGAGCAACACCCCCCAGACGATCTCCCTCATAGTGAAGACCGGCGGCACTAGCGAACAGACGGGCGTCAGCACCGGCGTGCACTGGCACATCGACACGAACAACGTGGTTCGCTACGTGGCGACCGACGATAAGAGGCAGGACATCGCCTGGGTGTCCTACCAGCAGCCGGGGGGGCCCGAGATCCAGTATTTCGACACCGCCAACAAGCTGAGCCCGCAAGATCTAACCAAGTACCAGACGCGCGTGATGGACTGCATCGACTGCCACAACCGGCCGACCCATATCTTCTACTCGCCCGACGAGGCGGTGGACCGGGAAATGGCGGCGGGCCGCATGGACCCCGGCCTGCCCTTTGCCAAGAAAACGGGCGTCGAACTGATTACCAAGCAGTACCCGAACCAGAAGGCCGCGACCGCCGCCATAACCGCGGCCTGGGACAAGTTCTATCAAGACAACTACCCGCAGGTGAACGCCAGCAAGGGGGCGGCGGTGCGAGGCAGCGGTCTATCCCTGGCCGATGCCTACACGCGCAACGTCTTCCCCCAGATGAACGTCACCTGGGGTACCTACCTAAACAATCTCGGCCACCAGAGCTCGGCCGGCTGCTTCCGCTGCCACGACGGCAAACACGTGAGCCAAGACGGTAGGACGATCCCCAACAACTGTAACCTGTGCCACTCCCAGCCCGTGGCCGGAGCGCCAACGGGCATCACGACGGCCGCGACACAAGTCACGCCGACGGCTCAACCGTCGCCCCAGCCCACGGCTCAGCCTACCAGCGCGCCCACGCAGCAACCGACCGCACAGCCAACTCAGCAGGCGACAGCGCAGGCCACGGCCGCGCCCCAGGCGACCGCGGCGACCACCAAGCCCACGGCAGCACCGACCGCCGCGCCGACGCAGGCGCCGGCGGCTACGCCCGCCCCGGTGGCTCGCGGCGGCGGGCTGCACAACGCGGCCACACACTCGGTGACGCCCTGTTCGACCTGCCACAAAGGCACGCCCGGACAGGACCCCAAGCCGGGGCGCGACCAGTGCACGACCTGCCACACGGACCGGGCCAACCACAACCCGGGCATCCCCTGCTACACCTGCCACAGCTTTAAGTAAGCGAAGTGCAAACCAGAGCCGCACGTGCGGCTCTGGTTTGTCGGTGGCCACTCACGGCAAGAGGGGCGAGAATGAAGTCCCGCCCCTCTGATTTTGGCGCCTGCCCTCTCTCCCAGCCGACAGAAGCGGCCCCCCCCCCGCTAGCTGAGTAGCCTCTCGAAGGTCAACCAGCGCAGGGAGAAGGCGATGGCAGCCGCCGTCAACAGCAAGAGGAACGCCCCCAGTGCCAGCGGCGCCACGACCGGCGGCAGGACGAAGATGAAACCCATCGCTATCAGGATGAACGGCCCCACCAGGGCGCCGAGCACATTGTTGGCGGTGCGGAAGTCTTTGGCCAGCAGCCCCACCAGCAGGGCGCCGGCCGTGGAGTAGGCGAGGGACGCCACCAGTAGCCAAAGCAGCAGCAGCGCGTCGCCGAAACTGCCGAGGCCGAAGTAGATCATCACCGCCGAGTCGATTATGAGTAGCGGCACGGTGATGGCGACGCCCACGGCCAGCACGGCGCCCAGCTTGGCGGTAATGATGTCCCTAACCGAAACCGGCAGGGCCACCAGCAGCTCCAGGGTGCGCCGCTCCCGTTCGGCGATGATCGTGTAAGTGGCCAGCAGCGAAGGCAGCATCAGGCCCGAAATCATGATCATGAACGGCAGCAGGAAGCCTGTGAGCATCTGCTTGGTGTCCTTCATGCTGGACATGCCAGGCGGGAGATTGACCCCGACGGGCATATTGGTGGCGTTCGGGTTGTTGCCCATCGTCACGATGTTGAGCAAGGGTATGCCCAGACAGAAGGCCAATGGCAACAGCACCGCGCTCAGAACCGCGCCCCGCTTGCGCGGCAGCTGGCGGAATTCCTTGACCAGCAAAGCAGCCACGTTTTGGTTCATCGCGCTCCTCCCTCGACAATCTCCACGAACAGGTCCTCCAGGCTGGCTTCCGCCACGCGGCACTCATAGATGTCCAGGCCCGCGCCAAGCAGTCTGCGCAGCAGGCCAGGAATCTCGGCCTGCGGGTTGGGCACAGTCCCCGCGTCCGCCGATTGGTATTGGCGCGGGGACATCGTCAGCCAGCAGCCGCCGTTCTCGACCTCTGCTTTCAGCCCGAGGTCCTGCAAACCCGCCGCCAGTGCCTGGCCGCCCTGGCGCGCCTCCAGGTGCACGCGAACGGGGAAGCGGTGGCGCAGGCTCTCGATATTCTCGTGGAGAAGCACTTCGCCCTTGCGAATGATCACCACGTTCTGACACAAGTCCTCTGCTTCCGCCAGATTGTGGGTGCAGAGAAGTACCGTGCGACCGCCGAGCACGTCGCGCAGGTAGCCCCGCACCTCGCGCGCGGCCAGCGGGTCGAGGCCGACGGTCGGCTCGTCCAGCAACAGCACCTCCGGCTCGGCGAGCAGCGCCGCCGCCAGGGAGACCCGGCGCTGGAAGCCACCGGAGAGCTGGGCCAGTGGGCGGTCGAGGTACGGGCCGAG
>JAMCYS010000100.1 GCA_023473795.1 Chloroflexota bacterium
CGGCATACCGCAGCTCGCGGTGGCCGGTCCTCTTGCGGCGCAGGCAGACGCGAACGCGAGCGAGCAGCTCCTCGAAGGCGAACGGCTTCACCAGGTAGTCGTCGGCCCCGGCCTCCAGACCGTCCACTCGTTCGGGCATGGCATCCCTGGCGGTCAGCATTATGACGGGGAGCGCCTCATCGGTCGCCCGCAGACGCCGACATACCTCTAGCCCGTCGAGCCCTGGCAACACGATATCTAGCACCACGAGATCAGGTGCCTGTTCGCGCACACTCCGCAACGCTTCCTCGCCATCGGTCGCCAGTATCACCACGTATCCCTCCAGGGCGAGGCCGCGGCGGAGCGAGGCCCGGATCTCCTCGTCATCGTCGACGACCAGGATCTGTTCTGGCATTAGGCGTCTGCTACCTCCTGAATGAACGATACTGCGCGGCCTGGCCACGCCCCCGCCGTGCGCCCAGTACTCCCCTCCTAACCCACGACCGAAGAGGCGTCTGCCACGGCGGGTTACGCCAGGTGAGCCCGCGTGACGGCGGCAGTGGCGAGGCCGGCGCGGGTTGCCGCCGGTCCGCCTTCGCCGAGCAGCAGTTTCCAGAAGAGCACCGTTCCTCGCCCACTACGGTTAGCGCTTGTCCGTATGGACGGGGAGACCCGCCTTGTCCAACTCGACTCGAGGGGCGCGCTCAGCCTCCGGACGGCTCAATCGGATAGCCGGCCCCCTCCCAGTCGACGATGCCCCCGGCCATTACCTTCACCTGGGTATAGCCCTTGGCGGCCAATTCACGGGCCGCCGTGTAACTTTCCCCTCAGGTCTTGCCAATACAGTAGAAGATGGAGAGCCGGTCCCGTGGAACCTCCTCGATGCGCCGCTCGAGCTCGTCCAGCGGTAGTGAGATGGCGCCTGGTAGGTGACCGGCATCGTAGCTGGCCTTCGGCCGGGCGTCGAAGAGTGGCGGCCTGTTCGGTGCGTCGAGCAGGGCCTTGACCTCCTGGACGCTGAGCGTGGCCGGTTCGGCTGTCTTGGCTGGGGCGGCCGCGGGCGTGGCCGTGGGGCGAAGCTCCACCGTGCGCAGCTCTGGCCGGGAACCGCTCAGTGTCAAAGGCACCGAGCTGGCGAGGATCTGGACGAGGTCGGCCTCTAGCGTGGCCTGCGACTTTTCGACGACCCGCCCAAGCTCTCTGCCCTGCTCAAGGATGATGAAGGTTGGCACGTACTTGAGCCCCCATCTCTCAGTGAGCCCCTCGGCGTCTCTCTTTGACCGGTCGAGCCCGAGCATCGTTACCTTTGACGCGGGCACGCCAACCTGATCCAGCAGTTTGAGCAACCTGGGCACCTCGCGTCTGCTGTCAGGGCACCAGGTGCCGATGAAGGCGAGCACCTCGACCTTGGCCGCAGACGCGCGGATCTTCGCCACGGCCCTTGGCTCGGGCGTGTAGTCCTGAGCACGCAGTGATTCCCAGCCCGGATGCGACTCCAAAGCGCCTCGGCTTACCCTGCCCGTAAGCGGCGCCACGGTGGGCGAGGGCGCTGGCCCAAGCGGCCCGACGGGTGTCACCGCGGCAGCGGTCGCGGGCCCGGGAGCTGGCGCGGCTGGAGCGCAGGCCGCTAGCGCCACGGTCAGTCCAACGAGCGTGACAAATGGCAGTCGCCAGACCGCCCGCGCGGCCTGGAGGGTAAGGTGGCAAGACATCGTTGCGGCCACCTCCGTTATGATGGCATCAGGGCGACGGTGGATCGGCTCGTGGGGCGCGCATCCAGGTGCTGCTGGTTCGCTTGCCCCACGGGGACCACGGGTTTGCACGCCTGCTTGGCCACACAGTATGTTCTGCGGCTAGACGTGGCGTCGAGTCTCATCAAGGGCCTCCTGTTCGATCTGGATGGTCGTGTGCTCGATCCCGAAGCGCTGGCGGAGCGTAGCGATCAAATCGGCCAGGGCGACGTCACGGTCGACGCCGGGCGTTAACTTAGCGTGGCCGCTCAGGGCCACGTAGCCGGAGGTTAGCGACCAGACGTGGAGGTCGTGGACCGCATCAATGCCTTGAACCCCCTCCATCACTGCCCGTACTTCGGCCAGGTCGACGTTTGACGGCGTCCCCTCGAGCAGGACGCCGACCGCCTCGCGCAACAGGCGCCAGGTGCGCGGGATGATGAAGAGGCCAATGAAGACGCTGAACAGCGGGTCGGCGTACCACCAGCCGGTAAAGTACATGATCAGCCCGGCGACGATCGTGCCGACCGAGCCCAGGAGGTCCGAGACCACCTCTAAGAATGCCCCCTGGACGTTGAGGCTCTCGGCAGCCCCTGCTCTGAGTAGCCAGACGCCGATGAGGTTGACGAGCAGGCCGACGCTGGCCACCGCTACCATCGGCAGGCTCTGCACCTCGGGCGGGGCCTGGAAGCGCCGCCAGGCCTCGAACAGTATGAAGCCGGAGACGCCGAAGAGCAACATGCTGTTGACGAGCGAGGCCAGGATCTCCGCCCGGTAGTAGCCGTAGGTGCGCTCCGGGGTCGCCGGACGGCCGGCCAGCCAGACGGCGAAGAGCGCCAGGCCCACGCCGAACACGTCGGTGGCCATATGGCCGGCGTCGGCCAGCAGGGCAAGGCTCCCAGTGAGCAGCGCGCCCATTACCTCTACCACCATGTAGGTGCCCGTCAGGCCCATTACCACGAGCAGCCGCTGGCGATGGCGGCCGGCGGCGCTCACGGCGATGGACGGGCTTGGCGGTCTATCATTCTGCACGCTGTTCCTCTCGATCTACCTCTTTGCGCCCTCGTCGCGCCACACAGTCCACCGCGAACGGGGCAAGCAGTAAGGGGGCGCTATGGGGCTAGACGACGTACGCTAGAGATCTCAGGGCGAGACTTCAAGGTGTCAACGGCAACCTGACACGCGGGATCCACGCCGGCACGCGCCGACGATAGACAGCCCACTCCACGCCAAACACGGCGGCCAGGGCTTCTTCCTCGCGGCGTGCGCGCACCTCCAGCGCGAAAGCGTTTAGGACCAGAAAGGCGCACGTCCAGGTACGGTAGATCAGCAACCCTCCCAGTGTCGCCAAGCGCAGGCCCAGGTACATCGGGTGACGTACCAGGGCATACGGCCCGGTCGTGACGAGCCGATGGTTGGCATACAACTGCACGCCGAGGCCCGATGACACGTTGTACATCTCACCCAGCGTGAGCCTTCCCCAGAGGATCAGCGCCAGCCCAGGGAAGTAGAGTAGTGGCCCCAAGATGAGTGCCAGCGTGCGGGACGAGGGCGGGAGGGTGAGCCGGATGGGTCGCCACAAAGCCAGGCAGAGGCCGAAGTAAGCGAGGCCGCTCAGCACGTACACTGGCCCCCGCAGGATGGCGCCGGCCCTGCCGGTTGCCCGCCCTTTCGGCCGAGCGAAGGCGCGCCTAACCCCTTGCAGGATCGCGCCCAGAGTCACGAGCAGCGCGGCGATGCCGACTAGGCGCACGAACCGCTCGACCTCGTGCAAACGTACTCCCCCCAATGGCTAATCGACCAAGCCTTAGCTGTCTCACATCACCTCGATTATGTATACGCACCCGGCTCCGTCAGGGCAATGATACACGCTAGGACGATGCCGGCTCCATCTGCCCGGTGCGGTTCGATCTCTGCGCTCTGCGCCGCAGGCGTCGCCGACCAAGCCGGAGGGACCTCCTCACGTAACCCTTTCGCTTACCGACGGCCCTCGTGAGCGTGCTCGTGGCTCATCCCGTGTTCGTGGCCGTGCGCCTGCCCGTGATCGTGACCGCCTCCGTGCTCGTCCTGCTCGTGGGCGTGGGGCGAGTCGGCCCGGGCGGCGGCGCCCGAGGGGGCGCCGTAGCGAAGCAGGCGCATGCCGTTGAGCGTCACCAGGACGGAGGCCCCGGTGTCGGCCAGGATCGCCAGCCACAAGGTCGCCAGACCAGGTACCGCCAGGGCGAGGAAGACGGCCTTGGCCAGTAGCGCGAAGGTGATATTCTGGCGGATGGTGGTGAGCGAGCGCCGTGACAGGCCTATGGCCACAGCGGGCTTGCTCAAGTCGTCGGCCATCAGGGCCACGTCGGCCGCCTCCAGCGCGGCGTCGGTCCCCGCGGCGCCCATGGCGATGCCCACGCTGGCCGCAGCCAGAGCCGGCGCGTCGTTCACGCCGTCGCCCACCATCCCCACCTTGCCGTAGCGCCGACGCAGGTCCCGGATGGCCGCCACCTTGTCTTCTGGCAGGAGGCCCGCCCTGTACTCGTCGGCGCCCACCGCACGAGCGATGGCTCTCGCCGTCCCCTCGTGATCGCCCGTCAGCAGCACCACGTGCTCGACGCCCGCCCGCCGCAGCGAGGCCACCGCCTCCGACGCCACCGGACGCAGGCGATCCGCGACCGCGATCAACCCGAGCAGGCCTTCATCGGTCCCGACCAGCAGAACCGTCTTGCCGTCTTCCTGCAGAGCGCTGACCCGTGCCGCGACGTCGGCTACCGGCACGTCCAGTTCCTGGAACAGGCGAAGGCTGCCAACGTAGTAGGTCGCGCCATCCAACACCGCGCGCACGCCCTTGCCGGTCACCGCTTCGAAATCCGAGATCGCGTGGGTGTGCTCGAGACTGATCTTCTGTGCGCCATTGCGCCCGTTCCCATTGGCCCGGCGCAGCACTGCCGCCGCCAGAGGATGCTCCGACCGGCCTTCGACGGCCGCCGCCAAATGCAGCAGTTCGTCCTCCGGCAACCCGTTCAGAGGCACCACGTCGGTGACCTCGGGGCGGCCCGCCGTCAGCGTGCCGGTCTTGTCAAAAGCCACCGCCCGCAGGCCGCCCATCTCCTCGAGGTAGGCCCCGCCCTTGATCAGCACGCCCAGGCCCGCCGCCCGCGCGATGCCGGAAACGATGGAGACGGGCGTGGAGATGACCAGCGCGCAGGGACAGGCGATGACCAGCAGCACCAGGGCCCTGTAGAACCAGGTCTCGAACGGCTGGGCGAAAAGGAGCCACGGCACTGTGGCGACCGCGACCGCCCCGACGATGACCGCCGGCGTGTAATAGGTGGCAAAGCGATCGACAAAGCGCTGAGACGGCGCCCGCTGCGCCTGCGCCTCCTCCACCAGGTGGACGATGTGCGAGATCGTGTTCTCGGCGTACGGCTTGGTGGCCTTCACCTCCAGGTAGCCCTGTTCGACGAGACTGCCGGCGAAGACCTCGTCGCCGACCTCCTTGTCGACGGGCATCGACTCGCCCGTGATGGGCGCCTGGTTCACGGCGGAGGCGCCCGCCACCACTCGCCCGTCCACCGGCACCTTCTCTCCGGGCCGGGCCAGCACCACCTCGCCTACATCGACGTCTTCGGCTGCCACGGTGACCTCGGCCCCGTTACGTCTCACCCGCGCCTCGGTCGGCGCCAGGGCCATCAGCGCCCGGATGGCGCCACGGGCGCGGTCCATCGTGTAGCCCTCGAGGGTGTTGCCCAGCGAGAAGAGGAAGACGACCATCGCGCCTTCGAACCATTCGCCTATTGCCCCCGCCCCGACGACGGCGATGGTCATGAGGACGTTCATGTCCATCGTTCGGCTCTTGAGTAGCCCGTAGAGGCCGCTGCGCGCGATGTGGTAGCCGCCGAGGGCCATAGCCAGGGCGAAGAGGGCGTTGGAGATGGGGATAGTCGAGAAGAGGTCCGGCGCTCCCAGCAGATCGAGGGCGAAGCCCAGCGCTAGGGCGATGCCCGAGCCCACGGTGAGGACGGCCCGCCGGTTGCGTAACCAGAAAGAGCGCTCCCGCCCGGCCTCGCGCGAGCGCAGCGGCCTGGCGCCGTAGCCGCTCGCCTCCACCACGCGGGCGAGCTGCTCCGGGGTCAGCGAGGGGGCGTGGCGCACCTTGAGAGTGGCGGCGGCGAAGTTCACCTTGGCCTCGGCCACACCGCCAACGCTGGCGAGGTTGCGCTCGATCGTGACGGCGCAGTCCGCGCAGTCCATACCGGTGAGACCGAACTCGCTCGTGGTCTCACCGATCGCTCTTGCCTCCTCCGCCACGCCATAGCCGAGGCCCCGGATGACGCCGACGATCTGTGCCCGCTCCACGCGTTCGCGCTCGTACTCCACGTTCAAGAGGGCCGAGGCGAAATTCACGCCCGCGGACACGACGCCAGGCAGGCGGCCAATGGCCGCCTCCAACTTGGCGGCACAGTCGGCGCAGTCCATGTCGGTGATGCTTATCGTCTCGTGCGCGTAGCGCCGGTCGATGCCGGCGCCAATGTCCTTGGCCGCCTCCTCGATCCGAGACAGGGAGGCCAAGTCAGGGTCGTAGTCGAGAGTGAGGCTACAGGCCTGCGACTTCACCACGACCTCTTCGACGCCCTTGATGAGCCCGACCGAAGACCGCAGCCGCTCAAGACAGCCGTCGCACTGTCCGCCCGCTGGTAAGGTGATCGCGATCTCTACCGTCTTCAACTCACAGCTCCAGTCGTCTCCCTGCCCGTCGTGCCGTTGCCGGCCACGGGAAAAGGCAGGAGAAGGGAATCCGAGAATCGCTCGCCGCCACGGCGAGAGTTCATCCGGGCTGGACGCCGGCCCGTCGCTCTAACGCTCGGTGCTGACTACTCGTCCTCGTCTCCCTCGTCGTCGACGTCGTGCGCCAGGTGCTTCAGCGATACACTAAGTAGGAACCGGACGTGAACGTCAGCGAGCGAATAGAAGACCCGCTTGCCCTCTCGCCGCATCTTCACCAACCGCAATGCCCGCAGAAGGCGCAGATGCTGCGAGACCGCCGGCTCTGAAAGGCACGTTATCGCCGCCAGGTCGCAGGTGCAGAGGTCCTGGCGCATGAGGCCGTGAACGATTTTGGCCCGACTGGAGTCGGCCAAAGTGCGGAAGGTCTCCGCCAGTAGGGCATAGGTCTCGTCGTCTAGCTGCAGTGCGCGCCCTCGCTGCACTCGCTCCGGGTCGGCGCCTTTGACCTCGCAGGTGCCCTCTTCCAGGCGCCGGTGCGCCGCACCAGACCCGCTTCGCAGGGGTCGCTCGGGCGAATCCACCATCAGTAGTCACCACTCCGCATTTGCATTCACCAATTGCGCAGTTGCTTAATCACTTTGCTTTTATGGTACCACGGCCAGGCGGCCGCGTCAAGCAGCAGGCAGCGTTCTTCGTGTTCACCCTCGCAGGCTACTCGTGGCGCTCGCTGTTCGCTTGCCCGAGCGGGGCTAGCGAGGACCGCATCAAAGGGATCACCCCGCCGGCCTCGCCGCCGACTGCCCGCGCCAGCGCTCCGCACGGCTATTCGGGGAGACCGACGCGGGGACGGTCCTCGTCAAGTGCAACCGAAGTCTAGACATGGTCAGCGTGATTGGCTTTGCAACTTGCGCTCGATCGCCGTCTTTAGCGCCTGGTAGCTGTTCGCCTGGACCACCTCCCCGCCGACGAGGAGATACGGAGTGTAGGCAGCGCCGATCCGCCTGGCCTCCTCGTAGTCGGCCTGCACGGCCACCCTCGGGCGGCCGCTGGCGAGGGCGGCATCGTAGCGCTTCATATCCAGCCCAAGCCGCTCCGCCAGCTGCCGGAAGTCGGTGGTCGCAAGCCTCTCCTGGTTGGCGAAGATGGCATCGTGCATCTCCCAGAAGCGGCCCTGTTCGCCGGCCGCTTCCGCCGCCTCTGCCGCCGGCACGGCGTATGGATGGTTGGGAAGAGGGAAGTGCCGGTATACCAGGGCGACCGAGCCGGCGTACTCATCCACCAACCGCTTGAGCAGCGGGCTGACAGAGCGACAGGCAGGACACTGGAAATCGCTGTATTCCACCACCTCGACCTTCGCCGTTTCCGGCCCCAGCCGCCACCCGCCCGCCGGGCGCCCCGCGCCGGAATCGGCGGGGCTGGCGGCCGCGGCCGCAAGGCCGATCGCCAGGCCGAGCCCGACGGCCAGTACGGCGACTAGGGCGGTCGGAACCAGCTTTCCTGGCCTCCGCCTGCCAGTTGGCCGCAGGCGGGAGTCGAGGCTCAGCAGGTGACGAGGCGCCAGAAACAGCGGCACCGTCAGCGCCAAGAGGACGGCGTCGCGCAGGACCGTCGAGGGCCCCACGGTCTCCTGGATGAGGCCCACGAAACAACCGCAGTCGATCTCCTTGCCCTGGACGAGGACCAACCCCATCAGCCCCATGAACAGGAGCATCAGCCCGGCGGCGAGGCCGGCAGCCAGGCGTGTATAGAGGCCCACCAGCAAGAAGACGCCGACCGCGAGTTCCAACCAGGGGAAGGCGAGCGCCAGGGGCCGCACCAGCGCCCCGGGCAGAACCTCGTAACCCTGTACGGCACGTACGAAGGCCTCGGGGTATACGAGCTTGGCTGCCGCGGAGGCGAGGAAAACACCGCCGATCGCCAGACGGGCTGCCAGTGTCACACCCGGGTGATGCAGCATCCCTAACCGGGACCACCTGCTGGCCTGTTGCAGCACTTCTTTCCCAGGGGCCGATCCCCTCTGCCCCGCATGTGGTCGCGACATGGCCTCACACGCCTCCCTTGGATTCCACGATTAAGCATTCCCTTATGGCTCCAGCCAATAGTAGCACGCCTGGTACGGCGCGTCAATCGGGCTTGTCTGGAGTGGCCAAAGAGCGCTCACAATTGCGGCTAGTGCTCGACCACGCCCAAGGAGACCATAGCCGCGGGGGCTGGTGCTGGACTGGTTCGACCGTTGGGGGTCGCGAGCCAGATAGCGCTGTCTCGGTGCGTATCAGGTGCTGGCCTACGTTCCTTACGCGGCGGATTCCCGGACGGCCCGAGGCAGCTGGGACTCGATTTCGGCGGGCAGCTGACTCTGGATGGCTGGCAGACCCTGCGCACCAACCTCGTTCCTGGCGAACCGTGCCGGCTGGAGCTCTACTGGCGCGCAGCCAGCGCTCCCAAGGCCGACTACAAAGTCTTTGTGCACTTGCTGGGGGCGGACGGTAAGATCGTGACGCAGGCGGACAGGCCGCTGCGCGGGCCAGCGGGAATGGCGACGAAATGGCGGGTTGGCGAGGTCGTTCGTGAAGCCTACGACCTGGTCCTGCCGCCCACGGCGGCACCCGGACCGTACAGCGTCGCCCTGGGTCTGTACGAGGCTCAGTCTGGCCAGCGTCTCAGCGTCGTTGCTGATGGTTCGGGAAACAGCGCCACGTTGACGGGCTGGACCCTGGCGGCGGGGTGGGGCAGCCTACTCGACCGTGACCGTGCCCAGTCGGACAGTGGTGGCTCCGGCCGGAGACCGCAGGGGCAGCCGCTTCATGTCGCTCAGCGAGTAGAGTCCTATCAGCAACTGGTAGGTGCCCGGCGAGATGTTGACATCAACGGGCACAACCCGCGTCTCTCGGACCACCTCCCCGACCTCCCACTTGCTCGTGGTGGCCACCCCCAGGCCGGCCGGCGCGTCCTTTTGTGCTAACGGCTTGCCGCTATCGTCGGCGAGGTGCACGAAGGCCTGCAAGTCAAGGTCCAACTTGCTGAGAGAACGCCAGTACAGATTGAGCGTGAGCGGTTCACCGGCTGCAATGCGGTTCTGGGAGAGATCGTAGCCCAGCAGGCTAACCTTGCCCGAGAAGTCGGCCTCGACCGGGTTGGCGAGCTGCGCCGCGTCGAAGTTGCGCCAAACGGGCACTGGGTGGTACGCAGGTCCAACATAGCGGTCAAAGAGGCTCAGCGACAAGTAGGCGAAGGTAGCGACGAGGGCGACGGCCAACGGCGGCGCAAGCAGCCGCCGCAGACCGTCTGCCAGTGCGCGAGCTCGGACGAGCGCCAGGAGTGCTAGCGGCAGCCCCGCCAGCTCGGCTAGCCCCAAGACCGCCAACAGCGCTGTGCCGGACTGCACTGGGTACAGATAACGCCCCTGTGGGTAGTGGTTGCCCAGCGTGTAGGCGAAGCGCCAGGTAGTGACCGCGAAGGCAAAGAAAAGGGCGAGGAAGCAAAGCACCAGGCCAAGCCGGGCCGACTTGGCGAGGACCGGACGACGAAGGGCACGCAGCACCACGAAGAGAACCAGGCCCGCGGACGCCAGGCAGGTGAAACCGATCGCCGCGTCGTAGACCCAGCGCTCGGGAGAGACGTTCATCCAGCCGAAACGCAACCAGAACGATTGGAATAGTGGCTCGGGATACCAACTGAGAGCCGTGCGCACCTCCTCGGGCTTCTCCGGGATGTCGCGTAGGGTGCGTGGGTCGAGCCTGCCCTGCCCGAACAAGGCGAGCCCGGTGGCGTAGACGAGGACGTTGCGAGCGTACCACCAGCCTGACAGCGCCATGCCAATAACCCCGCCGAGTGCCCAGCCGCCGAACAGCCGGCGCCTCCGTCCGCCAACGACCATCGAGTAGCAGAACACCACGAGCACGAGTGGCAGCACAGAGTAGTAGGTGAGCTTGGAGAGCATACCCAGCCCGACGATCACTCCCAGTAGGGCAAAACTCCGGAGTGAGGGCGTGCCGCCCCCCTGGACTTCCAGTGCCAGACGAACCAAGAGCAATAGAGTCAGGGATGCCAGGGCGATCGCCAGGCCATCGTTGCCCACGGTCGAAGCGACGAAAAGGAACTGTGGTACCAAGGCAGTGAGGCCGGCCGAGGCGATCGCCACCCACGGGTGTTCAGGCAGCACCAGCCGAGCGAGCTTGTAGGCTACCCACACCGCCACCGCACAGCAGACGAGCGACAGTAGGCGCAGTAGGTGGACGGCCAGGACAGTGCCCTGGTAGGGCGGAAGCTCGTCGAGAGTGTGGACGGCCGCGTTCGGCTCTGTGCCCAGACGCGGCTCTTGCCAGATGAAGTAGGGGTTGGACTTAGGTGGGAAGTTGTCCTCCAAGTCCAGCCAGCCGACCGCGAGACTGCCCAGTACGTAGTACAGGGGCGGTTGATGAAACTGATCGCCGACCGTTATCTGGCGGATTGGCAGGGTGCGGGTCGAGGCGACGTGCAAGACGTACTCATAGTGCGCTGGCTCGTCGGGTGCCTCCCAGATGGGGTTATGAACGTTGTAGTAGAGGCCGAGGAGGAGAAACAGGAGCAGTACCGCGGAGAAGGCTAGGTGCCGAGCCAATGTTGCCACTCGACCCGGCTTTGTGGTGGTCTGTGTCCGAGCCACCTCCACAATCATTAACCTCCTCGCCCCATCTGGCCGCAGAGACGCGGCCGATTATAGCAGCAGATGGGAAAAGGGGGCAATTACTTTGGGGGCTGGATTGCGGCTACTTCGCACCAACCCAGCCAGGAGGCAGTATACTACCTGCCACAAGCAGGGTTGCCTCTTGGCTCCGGTGCCAGCGAATCCGAGGACAAGTGGCTCGCCCAACAGCGAATTGGCGCCCAGGCACGCCGGGCGCACGGTCGCGTCCAGACCGTGCGCAAAGTCGGAAGTCGGGCGCATTTGAACCTGACGATCACTCACTGGAACCCAGACACCAAGTGCTTACACCCGTCCTCCCTGGCGATGCGTATACCTTAGTTCCATAGGACGCAGGCAGTCAGCGCGAGTTCAGTCCCCGCTACTACTCGAACTGTGCACCCCCACTTTGCCGACGCATCCGCCGGTTGGCCCGTTGGCCTTTGGCGTCTTCGCCGCTCTAACCGTCGGAGCCGACGAACTCCCTGCCCGAGAATGGGTGTACTCATAGCCAATCATGGCTATCCGCATTCTCGCAAGGGCCGGAGGGGCTTGCGGCCGTGTGTTAGAATCGGCAGCCCAGATACTAAGTGGGTAGCGGCTTGGGACGCGACCACGCAAACGAGGAGGTACGATCAGTACGACACAGACCCTGCAACCCGAAGGAGCGTAAGCAGAGCCTAGACGGTAGTCACCCAGACCTTACCTCTCCAAGCCACCGGCGGAGCCCCAGGCACGTCCTTGCCCGCGGCAAGGTGCATTCGTTTTGCTCGCGTCTTGCCGGCCATCTGAGGGCGGTGTGTGGCGTCAGACCAACCGTTGCCACGAGCCCAAGTCTGTCTCTCCTGCTGCTGGCTCTTCTCCTTTTCGCTGCTAGCAGTTGTGCCACCGGCGGCCAAGACCGACCCCTTCCGGGGGCACTAACTGGGACCGGTCCCGCGTTGGCCGGCATGGGGATCGATGGCAGCAGAACGGCACCGCCGGTGAAGGCCAAGCCCAACTTCCTTAGCACTAAGGGCAGCAAGATCATCGATAGTCAGGGCGGCGAAGTGCGACTGACGGGGATCAACTGGTTCGGCATGGAGACCGGCACCTTCGCCCCCCACGGTCTCTGGGCACGCAACTGGGAGGAAATGCTCGACCAGATCGCGGCGCTGGGTTACAACACAATCCGCCTCCCCTACTCCAATCGGCTGCTCGATCCGAACGCAAGGCCCCTGGAAGGGATCGACTTTCGTCTCAATCCTGATCTCAAGGGCCTGACCGGGCTGCAGATTCTGGACAAGGTCATCGAAGGCGCCGGCAAGCGCGGGCTGAAGATCATCCTCGACCGCCACCGCCCAGATACTGAGACGCAATCCAGGCTGTGGTACACCGACACCGTCAGCGAGGAGCAGTGGATTGCAGACTGGCGCCTCCTGGCAAAGCGCTACGAGGGCAATGATACGGTTGTCGGCGCCGATCTGCACAACGAGCCGGCCGGCGACAGCACCTGGGGCACCGGCGACCCAAAGACAGACTGGCGCCTGGCTGCCGAGCGCGCGGGCAACGCCATCCACGAGGTAAACCCCGACTGGTTGATCGTCGTCGAGGGCATCGAAAAGTACAAGAACGATGGTTACTGGTGGGGCGGCAACCTACAGGGCGTGGCCGAACACCCCGTGCGCCTGAAGGTGCCGAACAAGCTCGTCTATAGCGCCCACGACTACGGTCCGGGAGTCAGCGGCCAGCCCTGGTTCAGCGACAAGGACTTCCCGGCCAACCTGCCTGGCATATGGAACAAGCAATGGGGCTACATTGTCAAGCAGGGGATTGCGCCTGTGCTCATCGGCGAGTTCGGCGGCCGTTCCGTCGATACAAAAGACAAAGAAGGCATCTGGCAACGGGCGTTGGTCGCTTACATCAAGGAGAACGGTCTGAGTTACACCTACTGGTCGCTGAACCCCAACTCCGGCGATACGGGTGGAATCCTGGCTGACGATTGGAAGACCGTGAACGAGGACAAGCGAGCCCTACTTGCCGCCGACCAATCGCCAAGGCTTGCCGTCAGCAGCCCTGGCGAGATCGATCGCTCGATCGCGCCCGTGGCTCGCAAGAACCCTCTGCCCGCGCAACCGTTGCGCGTTACGTCGAAAGGCGGCAATGCCGAGGAGCGCAATGGAGAGTCGGTTATCGACCTGAGGATCGAGAACCTGACCGCTTTCCGGGCGCCGCTCGAAGATCTGGAACTGCGATACTGGCTCAACCTCGATTCCTCCACGGCAACGGATGGACCGAGCGCACGTTACGCGCTTTCGCTGGATTGGGCTTCAGTAAGCGACGTGAATCTCCAGCTCGCGCCCGCCGACGTCGCGGGCCAGGCTCACTATGTCAAGGTGACGTTCGGCCCTCGCAGTGGCATGATGCCGCGCGAGGGCAAGCTAGAACTCAAGATCAGGCTCAAGCGGCTCGATCATCAGCCCATCCTGCAGTCCGACGACTACAGCTACACTGCTGGGGACGCGCACTCTCTGAACGATCGCATCGCGCTGTACCTTTGGGGAGAGCAGGTGTGGGGAGTCGAACCCGGCACCACGGCTGGCGGTTAGGCCCTAGTCGAGACTGCCGATAGTTGTTCTGGGGCTAAAACAGGCTGTCTGGCCGTGATTTGGAAGGGAGGACTAGGCTTGGCACGCCGGTCCTCCCCTCGAAAGCCTACCTACAGTCCTTGCTACCACGTTCGGGGGGCGAGGTAGGTTGCCCTGCGTGCCTTCCATAAACTACAATCGAACTAAGTACTTCAGGTGGGAGATCGGCCGGTGGCGCAGTGTGCAAAAAGACGCCCACGACCACTAGTGTGGGTTGTCGTCGCCCTGCTCGCCGTCGCTACGGCGCTCGTTCTTCCAGCCTGTCGTGGACAGACGGCGGGCCCCAGCGATATCCAGATGACAATGCAGGTGGCGCCCAGCCCGGCCGCGGTGGGGCCGGCGGAGATCACCCTGGCACTGCGGGGCGCCGACGGGTCACCGGTGCTCGGAGCCACCGTCGACGTCGAGGGTACGATGAACCACGCCGGCATGGTCCCGGTGCGCGTGCGGACGGAGCCACTGGGCGAGGGCCGCTACGCCACGCGCGACTTCCACTTCACCATGGCGGGCGACTGGATCATCATCGTCCAGGCCGCCCTGGCCGACGGCAGGAAGGTCGAGCGCACGTTTGAGCTGAAGGGTGTGGCGGGCGAGGGGATGGGCAAGCCGGCAGACCCGGCGGGCCAGATGCAGCACTGAGGCGGTGTGGCGATGATGAGCGTTCCCGGCGCCCGGCTGGGCGTGCTGCGCCTGCCCCTCCTCGGCGCTTTCGTGCGTTGGCGCCACGCCAGAACGGCGGCCCAGCTGCCCGTGCTGGCGCTGGCCCTGCTGGTGATCTACGACGGCTTCTTCGGCCCCCAGCTCGCGCCCAAGAACCTGGCCGGCGTGCTGCCCTGGTTGCACTGGCGGGGTCTGGTCGTGTTGGCGCTGCTGCTGGTGGGCAACCTCTTCTGCCTGGCCTGCCCCTTTATGCTCACCCGCGGCCTGGCCAGGAGGCTGGTGAAGCAGCAGCGCCCCTGGCCCAGGGCCCTGCGCGGCAAATGGCTGGCGGCAGGGTTGTTGGTGCTCTTCTTCTGGTCCTACGAGGCATTAGACCTCTGGGCGAGCCCCTGGCTCACCGCCACCCTCGCCGCAGCTTACTTCGTGGGCGCCTTCGTCGTGGACGGCCTCTTTGCCGGCGCTCCCTTCTGCCAGTATCTCTGCCCGATCGGCCAGTTCCATTTCGTCAATGCCCTAGCCTCCCCGGCGGAGGTAAAGACGTGCGACCGCGCCATCTGCCGGTCGTGCTCGACCAAGGATTGCCTCAAAGGGCGGCTAGTGGACGGCAGATGGCAGAGCGGCTGCCAGTCGGGCCTCTTTCAGGAGCGGAAGGCGGGCAACGTGGACTGCACCTTCTGCCTTGACTGCCTGCACGCCTGCCCGCACGACAACGTGACCATCGCCTGGCGGCTGCCCACGAGCGAGCTGTGGACCGACCCGCTACGGGCCGGCGTGGGGCGCTTGGGGCGGCGGACGGATCTGGCGGCCTTGGCGCTGGTGCTGGTCTTCGCCTCTTTCCTCAACGCCTTCGGCATGGTTGCCCCCGTATACGCTTTCGAAAGGTGGTTGGCGGGCCTCCTGCACACCGATTCCGAGGCTCTCGTCCTGCTGCTCCTGTTCATCGTGGGTCTGATCGTCTTGCCGGCACTCTTAGCCCTGGCTGCCGCGGCGGCTAGCCGTGCCCTTTCTGGTGCCAAGGAGCCGCTCCTGGCGCTGGCCACGCGCTACAGTTACTGCCTGGTGCCGATGGGTTTCGGCATGTGGCTGGCTCACTACGGTTTTCACTTCCTCACCGGGGCGCTGACCATTGTACCCGTGGCCCAGAGCGCCGTGGCCGACGCGGGCCTGCCGTGGTTCGGCGCACCGCGCTGGGACTTGGGGCCGCTGGTACCGGCATCCTGGCTGCTGGGCATCGAACTGCTCTTTCTCGAACTTGGCCTGCTCGGCTCGCTAGTGGCCGCCTATCGCATTGCCGGTGCGCACCTGGCGGACCACCAACGCGCCCGCTGGGCCTTTCTACCCTGGGCGATTCTGGCCCTCGCGCTCTCCCTCGCCGGGGCCTGGTTGTTGCTCCAGCCGATGGAGATGCGCGGCACTTTCCTGCAGGGGTGATGGCATGCGGTTAGGTCGAAATAGTGTCCTGGCATTCTTGCTAGCCGTCTGCTCGCTGGCCACGGCCTGCCAGGGCCAGGCCGCCGGCCGTGGCTCGAGCCTGGTCGGCACCAATCTGGGGGCAGAGGCGGCGCCCGGGTTCACGTTGCTCGATCAACAGGGCAAGGAAGTAGCGCTCTCCGACCTTAAGGGCAAGACGGTGGCGCTGACCTTCCTCTACAGCAGCTGCCCGGATATTTGTCCCGTGATCACCAACAAGTTCGGCACGGTGCACGACGCGCTGGGCGAGCGGGCGCGGGCGGTGGCCTTCGTGGCGGTGACGGTGGACCCCGAGCGTGACACCACGGCCCGTTTGCGCCAGTATCTGGAGGCCCAGGGTCTCGCCGGCAAGATGCTGTTTCTCACCGGGGACCGGGCCCAACTGGAGGCGGTGTGGGATGCCTACCACATTCTGGTGTCGCGCCCGTCGCAGGGGCAGGCGGCCTACACCGTGACCCACAGCGACGCAGTGTACGTTCTGGACAAAGACAGCCGGATGCGCGCGCTGATGCACACCGACCTACTGCCGGCGGACCTGCAGCGCAACCTTGAGCTGCTGATTGCCAAATGACGGCCGACCCCCAACGAGAAGGCAGAGCAGGTTAGACGACTTATGAACCCGGAAGTCGTGGCCCTTCTTTTCTCCTGGAATTGGGAGCCCCCCGTCGTCGCCGGGCTGATTCTGGCGGTCGGGTCGTACACCGCCGGCTGGTGGCGGCTGCGCCAACGACCGCGGGGCACGGCCGTGGCGCCGCTCTGGCGGGCCTGCTGCTACTGGAGCGGTCTGATTCTTGTCGGCCTGTCCCTGCTCTCTCCGGTAGCCACCTTCTCCAGGTTGCTGTTCTTCATGCATATGACCCAGCACGTCTTGCTGCTGCAAGCGGCGCCGCTGATCCTGCTCGGCAGGCCGATGCTGCCTGTCCTATGGTCGCTTCCGCGGGCCGTGCGCCGGGAGCTGGCTTTGCTGATGGTGCCGAGCAACCCGCTGCACGGCCCCTACCACGCCCTGACCCATCCCGCGGTAGGCATCTCGGCCTACGTGATCACCCTGGCCGCCTGGCACGCGCCGGCGCTTTACGACTCCGCTCAGGGCGAGACGCTGCTGCACGAACTGGAGCACACGCTGTTTCTGGGGTGCTCTCTCCTCGCCTGGTGGACGATCGTCAATCCCACCGGCGGCCCGCGCCGGTTGAGCTACGGGCGGGCCATCTTCTACCTTTTGCCCGTCATGTTCGAGCCGCACGTATTGGCGATGGTGCTCACCTTCGCCAATCGACCTCTGTACGTCACTTACCAACTGGTGCCGCGCCTGTGGGGGCTGTCGGTGCTCGTGGATCAGCAAATCGGGGGCGCCATCATGTGGGTGGCGGGGGGAATTCCGCACCTGGTCGCCGTCCTCGTCCTGGTAGTATTGGTCCTGCGACAGGAAGAGCGACAAGCGCAGAGGCTGGAGGGTTGATGAGGTTCATTCAGTCAGTAGCAGGGGGCTTGGCGGGTTCCCAGGCCGAAGGAGTCGGCGTGGATGCCCTTGTCCTCCGCGGCGTTCTTACCCTTCCCCCAAAGGGAGAGAGGACAGGATTCCCCCTCGCAGCCTGTAAGCGCCGGGTTTCCCGACCCCGGCCCGGAACAGAGGAAGGTAGCGCGGTAACCGCGCCCCTGCGGGCACCGGGTTCGTGGACCGTCACAGTTGCCGCCATCCTTACCGCCCTATTTCTCGCGGCCCCCGTCTCGGCCAACGGGGGCACGATTCGGGTGGGCAGCCAGCCGGCGGGCCCGTTCGAGGTCACGGTCTTCACCTCGCCCACGCCCCTCGAGGTGGGCAAGGCGGACGTGAGCGTGGCCGTGCAGCGGGCCGGCACGAACGACATGGTGCTGAACGCGCAGGTCTCGGTGGTGGCGGAGCCGATGGGACAACAGGGCGCCGGCGGCACCTTCGTTGCCACGCACGAACAGGCGACTAACAAACTCTTATACGCTGCCAATGTTCGTCTCCCCTCGGCCGGGCTTTGGCGGTTCACCGTGGACGTGCGCAGCGACCTGGGAGCAGGAAGCGTCGCATTCGAGGCCGAAGCGAGCGAACCCAGTCTCCTGAGCAACCCGGCGCTCTTGCTCCTTGCAGTGCCGCCGGCGGCTCTCGGCCTCTGGTGGCTCTCGCGAACCCGTCGCCGGGCGAAATCTTGAGCTCCTCTGAGGCCTCGCGCGACCCAGGCTGTTGGTGGTAGTTGATCCAACTGCTATGTCTCCTGCATTGTGCAGGAAACCGGGGGAGGACCAGGCTTGTCAGACTCGGTCCTCCCCCCGCCCGCGTGTCTACGCGCAAGGCGCAGTCATCATCTACGTGAGTGCGACCCCTCCTGGTGCCCCGACGTCGAGCCTGAGTGCGGCGCCTCCTGGTGCTGGGGCGGGGCCGTCGACGTCGCTGGCGCGCTGGGAGCGGGCGCCATCTGGTGCTAAGGCTCAGGCTCGTGCAGTGGCGCGGGCCCCTGGCCATCAGGCACCGTCGAATCGTGCTCCGGCTCGTGAGATGGGGCTGGCGTACCTTCATGCTGCTCCATCTCCGGCTCGTGCGTGGCCTGCGGCTCGCCTTGCTGCGCCCCCTCGTGCTCGGGCTCGGGCGTACGGATGGGGGAAGCACTGTGTTCGCCATCGCCAGAGTGAGTCCGGTCCTGCTCGTGCATCCCTTCTTGCTCGTTCAACCCTTCCTGCTCGTGCTGCTGTGTCGGCGCCACCCCCTGCTGATGTTCGCCCCCCGGATCGAACTGGCCGAAGCGCTGCTGCCAGGCCTCGTAGCGCGCTTGGTCCGCCGCCAGACGCGCCTGATACTCGCCGGCGTCGTGCCCGGCCGCAGCAAAGCGCTCGATGGCCTGGGCGGCAAGATCCAGGTGAGTCAGCGCGTTGGCCCCGAGGCCCCTCTCCGCCTCGTGGTTCAACTGGTTGTGGTGGGCCTCGATCTCGTCCAGACGCCGCTCGGCCAGTCCCAGATGCGTGCCGATTAGGGCCTCGTCCCCCTGAGCCCAGGCGACCTGCGCCTGTTCTAGGCCAGCCTTCAGCGGGAAGAGCGCGTCGCCCGGCGCAGCGGCTTGCGCTGCGTACAGCCCGCCACCGCCCAGGGTCAGACAAACGGCAAAGACGAGCGATAGGATAGCTGGCATATTTGCCCTCCTCTGGTTGAATGGGTTCTTCAGCCAGAAGATACGGCCAAGTCGGTGATTCGTTACACCCTTTGCCCTCGCCTCCTCGATCAACATCGCCCGCATCTGGCGGCGGACGGCCGGCGTAAGGACGGCCCCGGCGGGCGCGTGGATGGCGGCGCCGAGGCAGAGGAGATCCTTTTGCTCACCTAGCTCGGGATTGCCGGCGAGCTCGACGTCGATCGTGCTTCGGCCGGCCCGCACAGCGTCGATGGCCAGGGCTAGACTGTCTTCTATGCTTCTTCTATTGATCAACTCGGCCTCGCCTCCTCGCCCAGCGCTTGACGCAATGCCGCGAGCGCCCGGTGTTGGATGACCCGCACCGTCCCCTCGTTCTTGCCCAGGACAGCGCCTATCTGGGCGTGCTCCAGTTCATCGACGAAGCGCATAACGATCACCTGCCGGTACTCCGATTTGAGACCAAGGATCGCTCGGCGCAACTCGCCCTGCGTGCAGCGCAAGTCGGCCACCCGCACTGGATCGCACCAGCTGCCGCTGTCGGCCACGGCCAAGTCCAGCTCGTCGGTCACCTTGCTCCGGCGCAAGTGGTCGATCACCGCGTTCTGAGCGATGGCCAAGAGCCAGGCGAAGAAGGGGGCACCGTCGGGGCGGTACCGCCCTATCGCCTGCAACGCCTTGAGGAACACTTGGGCTGTCACGTCCTCGGCGTCGGCACGGTTGGCGAGTCGATAGTAGACGTGGCGAAAGACACGGTCGGCGTGGAGGTCGTACAGCCTCCCAAACGCTTCGGCATCGCCGTGAGCAGCGGCCGTCGCCAGCTCACCGTCTTCCCAATCCCGGCCGGCGCGCGCCCCCTCTGCTGCACCTCGCGCCGATGGCAGCGAATGGGGGGCCGAACGAAGGTTGCGGCAGATCTCGCTCAGGATGCTTCCTCCCGCGGAACCAGCTTCGTGCACTCGCTGACCGGTCGGCCCAGGCCCCACCCTGTCCAGGCTTGGGTCCACGATTATGGACCCGCTGCAGCGGTCCGCGTCAAAGGCCAGCGATCCATTTTCCCCTACGACCGAGAGATACGCCGACGGACCACCGACTTTAAGCAATACGGGGCGGAGAGCCGAATGTTACACCGACAGGGCGTTACGCCGAAAGGCTTGACACAGGGGAAGCTTTGCAGTAAGATCAGGCGGAACGATTTAGCAATGTCTAAAACATCATAGACGTCACACAGGAGGTGGACGGTGTTTGCTGCCGAGTCAAGTAGCATCGATCCAGCTGGGACGTGCGAAGTCAAAGGGGCGGACCTCGGCCGCGTACGCCATGGCCGGGCGACGCTCGTCGGCGACGAAACCTACGCGGCCCTCGCGGAGACCTTCGCAGCCCTGGCGGACAGCACCCGGGCTAAGATCGTCCACGCCCTTATGGAGCAGGAGATGTGCACCTGCGACCTGGCGGCGGTCATCTGCGTGACGGAGTCGGCTGTCTCCCAGCACCTGCGCATCCTGCGCATGCTCCACCTGGTGAAGACGCGGCGCGAGGGGCGGAAGGTGCTGTACTCCCTGGCCGATTCGCACGTGCGCTTCCTCTTCGAGACCACCTTGCGCCACCTCGTCGACTGTGATGGATGTGACGAGGACGGACCCGAGCTAGGACGGGCTGTCGGAACGTGACCGCCAGCTAAGGTAGTGAGTGCCCTCCCGCGCAACGTGGGAGGTCCGAGGTGAATGGATGAGCAGAGTTGAGATCGCGGTCGAACTGCCGCAGAACGGCGACTGTACGCACTGCCTGGGCCGGCTGCAGGATTCAGTCGCCCTGATGCGCGGGGTGCAAGTGGCCGAGGTCGACCGGCAATCGTGCCGGCTGGTCCTGGAGTTCGACCCCGAGATGGCGTCGCTGGAGCGCCTGACCGACGTGGCCAGGGACCTGGGCGCCGGCATTGAGCGCCGCTATGCCCACGAGTCCCTGGCCATCACCGACATGGACTGCGCCGACTGCGCCGCCAAGCTGGAGGCGGCCGTGGGGCGCCTGCCCGGCGTGACCTATGCCTCGGTCAACTTCGTCTCTGGCACGATGGCCGTGGAGTACGAGCGCGACCGGGTGGACCGCGCCCAGATCACGGCCCGCGTGCAGGGCCTGGGCTACGGGGTCGCCGAGGCAGCCCCGCCAGCGGGAGAGAGCCTGAGCGAGTTCGGGGTCACCGGCATGGACTGCGCCGACTGCGCCCTCACCATCGAGCGGAACCTGGGCACCCTGCGCGGCGTGGCCGAGGCCAAGGTGAACTTCACCGCCGCCAAGCTCAGCGTGCGCCATGCCCCTGCCGTGAGCGCCGACGACATCAGAGGCGTGGTGGAGGGCAGCGGTTACGGACTGCGCCCCCTGCGCGCCGCTGCCGTCGCCCCGAGCGGGCGCTCCTTCTGGCTGCGCAACCGGCGCGCCCTACTGACCTTGGGATCTGGGGTAGGCCTGGCGCTGGGTTTCGTCCTCGATCTGCTCGGGGCCACCCTGCCCGGCGTCGGCATCCCGGCCTCCACCCTGTTCTTTGCCCTGGCGATGGTGCTCGGTGGCTACCAAGTGGCCCGCAGCGGCCTCTACGGCCTGCTGCGCAGCCGCACCCTCGACATGAACGTGCTGATGACCATTGCCGCCGTGGGCGCGGCAGCCATTGGCGAGTGGGCGGAAGGGGCCACGGTAGTCTTTCTCTTCAGTTTTGGCAACGTTCTGGAAGGCTATACCATGGACCGAGCTCGTGGCGCCATCCGCGCCTTGATGGAGCTGGCCCCCGCCGAAGCGCGCGTGCGCCGCGCTGGGCGCGAGACCACGGTGGCGGCCGAGTCGGTGGCCGTGGGGGAGGTCGTGCTCGTACGCCCCGGGGAGCGTATTCCCGTCGACGGGCGCGTCCTGCTCGGCGCCTCGGCGGTGAACCAGGCGCCCATTACCGGTGAGTCGGTGCCGGTGGAGAAGGGCCCGGGCGACGAGGTCTTTGCCGGTAGCATCGTCGAGGGCGGTTACCTGGAGGTCGAGGCCACTCGGCCGTACGCCGAGAACACGATCTCCCGCATCGCGCGCCTGGTGGAGGAGGCGCAGTCGCGCCGTGCCCCTGCCCAGCGCTTCGTCGATAGCTTCTCACACTACTACACGCCGGCGGTGATAGCCGGGGCAGTGGCCGTGGCCCTCGTGCCTTGGCTGGTGTTCGGCCAGCCCTTCGATCCCTGGTTCTATCGCGCGCTCGTGCTGCTGGTGATCGCCTGTCCCTGCGCGCTGGTGATTTCCACCCCGGTGGCCATCGTCTCGGCCATCGCCCGCGCGGCGCGGCTGGGCATCCTCATCAAAGGGGGCGCGTATCTGGAGGAGGCAGGCCGCCTGCAGGCGGTGGCTTTCGATAAGACCGGCACCCTCACCGTGGGGCGGCCCGAGGTGACCGAGGTGCTGCCGCTGTCCGACAGCTCGACCGATGAAGTGCTCGGGCTGGCCGCGGCGATCGAGGCGCGTTCCGAGCATCCCCTGGCCGCCGCGGTCGTGCGCCGGGCGGCAGTTAGTCCCAGCAACGGCCGGGCGTACCAGGTCAGCGAGTTCGAGGCATTGGTCGGCCGCGGGGTGCGCGCCCGGGTGGATGGACGCACCTACTACCTCGGCAGCCCCCGCCTCTTCGCCGAGTTGAGCGTACCCGTGGAGACAGCCCGAGCTCAGATCGAGCAGCTGCAGAGCGATGGTCAGACCGTGCTGTTGCTGGGAACGGAGGAGGGCCTCTTGGGCGTGATCGGCCTGGCCGATCGGCTGCGCCCGGGGGCCCGCGAGGCAGTAGGTGCGCTGAAGCGAGCAGGCGTGGCGCAGGTGGCGCTGCTCACAGGAGACCACGAGGCCACGGCGCGGGCCATCGCCCGCCTGGTGGCGGCCGACGAGTACCAGGCCGGTCTACTGCCGGAGGACAAAGTGAAGGCGGTGGCGGCCCTGCGACAGCGCCACGGCTCGGTGGCAATGGTTGGCGACGGAGTGAACGATGCCCCGGCGCTGGCCGCCGCCAACTTGGGCGTGGCCATGGGGGCGGCCGGCACGGACGTGGCCCTGGAGACGGCCGACATCGCCCTGATGGCCGACGACCTGGGCAAGGTGGCGGTGGCCGTCGACATCTCAAGGCGGGCGCTAACGATCATTCGCGCCAACATCGCCTTCGCGCTGCTGGTGAAGGCCGTCTTCCTGGCCCTCACGGCGGCGGGGGCGACGACGCTGTGGCTGGCGATCCTGGCCGACACCGGCGCCTCGTTGCTGGTGACGCTCAACGGCATGCGCCTGCTGCGCAGCGGCACCGTCGAGGAACCTGGCGGCCGGCAACGGGAGACTCACGATCAGGAACACGATCACGACCACGAGCAGGGTGGCGAACACGGACACCAGCACGACCACGAGCAAGGTCACAAACACGAACACCAGCACGCGCACGAACGCTAACGGGACAGTTGCGTCTGCCGGTGGCACGACGCGCGTGCCCAAAGGGCGGGCCGTCAGTTGGGGACTTCGCTCCTCGCGGCCCGCGCCCCTTCTCTCCCCAGGCGCTGGGCGCCTCAACGCGTAACTAAGATGTTTGACGAGGTTGGGCAATGCTGAAGCCCGTGCAAGCACCTTCTCGCGACCCTCGTGCGGCGACTCACCGCCATGGCCGGTAGCCGCACTCTCGCCGCCACCGCCTCGAGGCCGGTGATGATTCTGGCGGGGCTCGCCCTCGCCGTCGTCTTCGGCTACTTTGCGGCCACGCAGGTCGTCTACGCCGATAGGGTATACCCCGGCGTGAGCGTGGCGGGGGTCAAAATCGGCGGCTTCAGCCGGCAGGAGGCAGTCGGCGCCCTCTCGACGGCGTTCGGGCGCTTCGCCCAGGGCGAGGTAATCTTGCGCGATGGCGTTAGGGAGTGGCGTAGCAGCCTCGGAGCGCTGGGCCTGCGCCTGGACGAGGAAGCCAGCGCGCGCCAGGCCTTACAGGATGGTCGGAGTACTAGCGTGCTGGGGAACCTGGCCGACCAGGTCGCGGGTCTGCGGGATGGCCACTCCCTCGCCCCGGTTCTGGCTAGCGACGGCGAGCGGCGGCGGACGGTTCTGGCGGCGGTGGCCCGGGAAATCGACCGGCCGGTGGTGAACGCCTCGCTGGTGACGCATGCCGACGGCGTCGTCGAGCTGACGGCTTCGCAGGTGGGACGTCGCCTGGATGTAGATGAAGCCCTGCGCCGAATCGATCAGTCGGCGGCCGACTTGATGCGCACGTGGTCCGGTGGTTCGGCAGGCTTCAGGGTCGAACTGCCGGTTAGCGAGGCTAAGCCACAGGTCGTGGAGGCGCAGCTGGCAGCGGCCAAAGAGACGGCGCAGCGTATCCTGCGTAGCCCCCTGACGATTGCTTATGGTGGCGAGTCGAGGAAACTGGGGCCCGCCGAACTGGCGGGCATGCTCAGATTCCACGAGGAGGAGGGCAAGAGCGTGGCCAGTCTAGACGGCCAAGCTCTGACCCAGATCGTGGCAGGGATGGTCGAGCGCATCGATCGGGCCCCGACCGACGCGCGCTTCGTCTTTCGTGGCGGCAAGGTTCAGGTCGCGAGCGAGAGTCGTGATGGCTTGCAGGTAGACGTCCCGGCAAGCGTGCTGGCGATTCAGAAGCAATCCCTGACCGACGAACGAACGGCGACCCTGGCGGTGAAGGTGCTGCCCCCGAAAGTACGCAGCACCGATGTCGGCTTGGTCGTGATCAAGCAGAAGATAGTCGAGGCCTCGACGGTGTACGGCGACACCGGCGCCGATCGCCAGCACAACCTGCGCCTTGCGACTTCGCGCCTGGATGGGGTGGTGCTCGCCCCGGGCGAGACCTTCTCCTTCAACAAAGCCCTCGGCCCCACCACGCTCAAGGACGGCTACAAGATGGCCTGGGGCATCATCAGCACGCCCACCGGTCACGAGACGATCCCTTCCGAGGCGGGGGGGATCTGTCAGGTGTCCACCACCCTCTTCCAAGCCGCCCTGGCGGGAGGCTACAAGATCGACCAGCGCACTGAGCACCTGTACTGGATGCCCCGTTACGGCAAGCCGCCCCTGGGCAAGACGGGGCTCGACAGCACGGTGGACGGGTCTGGTAGCCCGGATACGCTCGACTTCAAGTTCACCAACAACACGCCCAACTGGCTGGCGATCGAGGCCCGCACAGACGCCATGAACCTCTACTTCGTCCTCTGGGGGACGAAGCCGGGCTGGCGGGTCGAGGTCGGGGAGCCCGTGATCAGCAACGTGGTCAAGACCGACCCGACGGTGCGCCGCCAGTACGACGAGACCCTACGCCCGGGCGAAGAGGTCTGGGCGGAGGTAGCCCAGGACGGCTTCGACGTGTCGGTCACGCGCCAGGTATGGAACGGCGACCGACTGCTCGATCAGTACGTTGCTAAGAGCCGCTACCGCCCGGCCAACAACGTGGTCCACTACGGGCCAACACCCGTCCCCACGCCCACGCCCAGCGTGCAATCGCAGCCCAGCGCGTCTCCGGGGCCGTTAGCTACCCCAGTGCCGCCGAGCGCCACGCCGACCGCGCAGGCTTCAGGCACGCCGCGGCGTTGACTGTGGGGCGGGGCCGGTCTACGTTGCGCGACGTCCATCTACCGGCGTACAATGGGCTTAGTCATGATCACGAACGATGCGAGAGCCACGAAGCCGTGGCTGACTAGAACCGGGAGATAGGTGTCGTTGCCAGAAGTCCAGCGCCTCATGCGACTGGTCGGCGCCGTGGCCTTGGTCGCAACACTGGGATCTATCGTGCAGGGGATGCGGCGCGGTCTGCTCCGGCCGAAAGGGCGGACAACGGGCAGGGCCGGCGCCATCCTGCGGGGGCCAGTGTACGTGCTGGGCGGCCTCGCTTACTTCGGCCTCTGCCTGGCTTTGTGGCGACCCATCCGGCTCACCCTCCCGCCCTCGTCCCGCACGCTGGCACTCATCTTGGGGCCACTACTCTACTTCCCTGGGCTGGCGCTGATCCTCTGGGGAAGGCTCACGCTGGGTGAGATGTACAACGTGTCATCGGGCCTCGGCGTGCAGTTGTATGCCAACCATCGGCTCGTCACGACCGGGCCGTATGCCCTGGTACGTCACCCGATGTACCTGGGCCTGCGCTTGGCGACACTGGGAGGGTTGCTGATCTACCGTACCTGGACGTGCGCCTTTCTGGTCCTAAACGCTTTCGCGCTGGAGGTGCGCGCACGCCGCGAGGAAGAAGCCCTGGCCGCCGTGTTTGGCGTGGAGTGGGCTGTCTATCGTCGGCGCGTGCCGGCGTGGATCCCGCGTGTCAGGTTGCCGTTGACACCTTGAAGTCTCGCCCTGAGATCTCTAGCGTACGTCGTCTAGCCCCATAGCGCCCCCTTACTGCTTGCCCCGTTCGCGGTGGACTGTGTGGCGCGACGAGGGCGCAAAGAGGTAGATCGAGAGGAACAGCGTGCAGAATGATAGACCGCCAAGCCCGTCCATCGCCGTGAGCGCCGCCGGCCGCCATCGCCAGCGGCTGCTCGTGGTAATGGGCCTGACGGGCACCTACATGGTGGTAGAGGTAATGGGCGCGCTGCTCACTGGGAGCCTTGCCCTGCTGGCCGACGCCGGCCATATGGCCACCGACGTGTTCGGCGTGGGCCTGGCGCTCTTCGCCGTCTGGCTGGCCGGCCGTCCGGCGACCCCGGAGCGCACCTACGGCTACTACCGGGCGGAGATCCTGGCCTCGCTCGTCAACAGCATGTTGCTCTTCGGCGTCTCCGGCTTCATACTGTTCGAGGCCTGGCGGCGCTTCCAGGCCCCGCCCGAGGTGCAGAGCCTGCCGATGGTAGCGGTGGCCAGCGTCGGCCTGCTCGTCAACCTCATCGGCGTCTGGCTACTCAGAGCAGGGGCTGCCGAGAGCCTCAACGTCCAGGGGGCATTCTTAGAGGTGGTCTCGGACCTCCTGGGCTCGGTCGGCACGATCGTCGCCGGGCTGATCATGTACTTTACCGGCTGGTGGTACGCCGACCCGCTGTTCAGCGTCTTCATTGGCCTCTTCATCATCCCGCGCACCTGGCGCCTGTTGCGCGAGGCGGTCGGCGTCCTGCTCGAGGGGACGCCGTCAAACGTCGACCTGGCCGAAGTACGGGCAGTGATGGAGGGGGTTCAAGGCATTGATGCGGTCCACGACCTCCACGTCTGGTCGCTAACCTCCGGCTACGTGGCCCTGAGCGGCCACGCTAAGTTAACGCCCGGCGTCGACCGTGACGTCGCCCTGGCCGATTTGATCGCTACGCTCCGCCAGCGCTTCGGGATCGAGCACACGACCATCCAGATCGAACAGGAGGCCCTTGATGAGACTCGACGCCACGTCTAGCCGCAGAACATACTGTGTGGCCAAGCAGGCGTGCAAACCCGTGGTCCCCGTGGGGCAAGCGAACCAGCAGCACCTGGATGCGCGCCCCACGAGCCGATCCACCGTCGCCCTGATGCCATCATAACGGAGGTGGCCGCAACGATGTCTTGCCACCTTACCCTCCAGGCCGCGCGGGCGGTCTGGCGACTGCCATTTGTCACGCTCGTTGGACTGACCGTGGCGCTAGCGGCCTGCGCTCCAGCCGCGCCAGCTCCCGGGCCCGCGACCGCTGCCGCGGTGACACCCGTCGGGCCGCTTGGGCCAGCGCCCTCGCCCACCGTGGCGCCGCTTACGGGCAGGGTAAGCCGAGGCGCTTTGGAGTCGCATCCGGGCTGGGAATCACTGCGTGCTCAGGACTACACGCCCGAGCCAAGGGCCGTGGCGAAGATCCGCGCGTCTGCGGCCAAGGTCGAGGTGCTCGCCTTCATCGGCACCTGGTGCCCTGACAGCAGACGCGAGGTGCCCAGGTTGCTCAAACTGCTGGATCAGGTTGGCGTGCCCGCGTCAAAGGTAACGATGCTCGGGCTCGACCGGTCAAAGAGAGACGCCGAGGGGCTCACTGAGAGATGGGGGCTCAAGTACGTGCCAACCTTCATCATCCTTGAGCAGGGCAGAGAGCTTGGGCGGGTCGTCGAAAAGTCGCAGGCCACGCTAGAGGCCGACCTCGTCCAGATCCTCGCCAGCTCGGTGCCTTTGACACTGAGCGGTTCCCGGCCAGAGCTGCGCACGGTGGAGCTTCGCCCCACGGCCACGCCCGCGGCCGCCCCAGCCAAGACAGCCGAACCGGCCACGCTCAGCGTCCAGGAGGTCAAGGCCCTGCTCGACGCACCGAACAGGCCGCCACTCTTCGACGCCCGGCCGAAGGCCAGCTACGATGCCGGTCACCTACCAGGCGCCATCTCACTACCGCTGGACGAGCTCGAGCGGCGCATCGAGGAGGTTCCACGGGACCGGCTCTCCATCTTCTACTGTATTGGCAAGACCTGAGGGGAAAGTTACACGGCGGCCCGTGAATTGGCCGCCAAGGGCTATACCCAGGTGAAGGTAATGGCCGGGGGCATCGTCGACTGGGAGGGGGCCGGCTATCCGATTGAGCCGTCCGGAGGCTGAGCGCGCCCCTCGAGTCGAGTTGGACAAGGCGGGTCTCCCCGTCCATACGGACAAGCGCTAACCGTAGTGGGCGAGGAACGGTGCTCTTCTGGAAACTGCTGCTCGGCGAAGGCGGACCGGCGGCAACCCGCGCCGGCCTCGCCACTGCCGCCGTCACGCGGGCTCACCTGGCGTAACCCGCCGTGGCAGACGCCTCTTCGGTCGTGGGTTAGGAGGGGAGTACTGGGCGCACGGCGGGGGCGTGGCCAGGCCGCGCAGTATCGTTCATTCAGGAGGTAGCAGACGCCTAATGCCAGAACAGATCCTGGTCGTCGACGATGACGAGGAGATCCGGGCCTCGCTCCGCCGCGGCCTCGCCCTGGAGGGATACGTGGTGATACTGGCGACCGATGGCGAGGAAGCGTTGCGGAGTGTGCGCGAACAGGCACCTGATCTCGTGGTGCTAGATATCGTGTTGCCAGGGCTCGACGGGCTAGAGGTATGTCGGCGTCTGCGGGCGACCGATGAGGCGCTCCCCGTCATAATGCTGACCGCCAGGGATGCCATGCCCGAACGAGTGGACGGTCTGGAGGCCGGGGCCGACGACTACCTGGTGAAGCCGTTCGCCTTCGAGGAGCTGCTCGCTCGCGTTCGCGTCTGCCTGCGCCGCAAGAGGACCGGCCACCGCGAGCTGCGGTATGCCG
>JAMCYS010000032.1 GCA_023473795.1 Chloroflexota bacterium
CGGCTTGCCGCCGCCTTCCAGGGCGCGGGCAAGCCCGCGCGGTCCAGGGCCCGGCGCCACCGACCGCCTCTACGAGGAATGCCCATTTTCATTCTCGGTGGTGGCCCGCCAGGGCAATGGACGATTCTTCGGCTCCTTCGGAGCCTCAGAATGACAGCCCCGAGCGGCAGCAATAGGCAGGCGCCACCAACCTCCCTGGCTCAATCCGGTTTGCCCGCTGGAGGCAGTAGGGCAAGGAGGCATCAATGTCCACCTACGAAGAACTGCGCCGGCTAGACCTGGCCTACGTCTTTCATCCCTGCACCTTGCTGGCGGACCACCTGGCCAAGGGGCCGACGATCTTCAGCGAAGGCAAGGGGCCCTACCTGTATGACATCCAGGGCAAGCAGTACCTCGATTGCCGGGCAGGCCTCTTTTGCGTCAACGTGGGCTACGGCGACGAAGAGGTGGCTCAGGCAGCCTACGAGCAGATGCGCCGGGTGCAGTTCGTCACCTCGTTCACCAGCTTCGCCAGCGAGCCGCTGATCGAGCTATCGGCCAAGCTGGCTTCTCTGCTGCCGGAGGGACTGAGCCGGGTGCTGCTCCTAAACTCCGGCTCGGAGGTGAACGAGGCGGCCATCAAGCTGGCCCGGTATCTCAACGCCCTGGAAGGCCGGCCACGGAAGAACAAGATCGTCGGCCGCAAACTCTCCTACCACGGGGCCACCTACGGCATCGTGGCCCTCACCGATCTGGAGCGTGCCCAGGCGGCGGCAACCCCCTTGCCCAGCGGCTTTCTGCGCATAGACGCCCCGTATTGCTACCGTTGCCCCTACGGCAAGACCTATCCGGCCTGCGGAGTAGACTGCGCCTGGGAGCTGGAACGGCTGATCCAACGCGAGGGCCCCGATACGGTAGCCGCGTTCCTGGGCGAACCCGTGATGCAGATCGCCGGCGCCATAGTGCCGCCCAAGGAATACTGGCCGATCATCCGGCAGATCTGCGACAAGTACGCCGTTTGGTTCATCGCGGACGAGGTGATCACCGGCCTGGGGCGCACCGGCAAGATGTTCGCTCTGGAGCACTGGGGCGTTTGGCCCGACGTGCTGACGACGTCGAAGGCAATGGGGGCGGGCTACTTCCCGGTGGGGGCCACGGTCTTCCGCGAGGAGATCTACCAGCGGTTGCTGTGGGCGGCGCCGAACCCCAGCCTATGGCACGGCTTCACGATGAGCGGCAATCCGGTGGGTTGCGCGGTGGCACTGAAGAACATCGAGATCGTGGAAGAGCGCGGCCTGGTGGGAAACGCCAGGCGCATGGGCGAGAGGCTGCTGGAGGGGCTGAAGAAGTTCGAGGAGCTGCCGATCGTGGGCGAAGTGCGGGGTTTGGGCCTGTTCTGCGCCTTGGAGGCAGTGCGCGACAAGCAGAGCAAGGAGCCGTTGCCCGAGTCGATTCAGAGGGCCGGCGGCCTAGTGAAGATGGCGATGGACAGGGGGTTGCTCGTGCGCAGCTCGCCCACGCGCAACGACCTGGCGGTGATCACGCCGCCGCTGATCGTCAACGAGGAGCAGATCGACTTCACTTTGGAGGTGATCGGCGACTCGTTGCAGGCCCTGCAGAGGCAGTTGTCGTAGGGTTGGCGCAGCCATCGCTGGGGGATTGCCCTCTCGCTGGGCCAGCCCCCAGCGAGGCGGTCTGCCCTGCTCGGCTTGACAACTCTCTGGCGCTTCTGGTAACATACAGTCGCGTTGGCCCCTGTGGCCGACGCATTGTTGATAGCCCAGGATGGGGCCATAGTAAAACGGGATTACGCGACACTGGCAGTGTCGAAGTGGGAGTTCGATTCTCCCTGGCTCCACCAGGCGGGGATGTAGCTCATTCGGGAGAGCGCTGCGTTCGCATCGCAGAGGTAAGGGGTTCGAATCCCCTCATCTCCACCAGTCGCGGTGACTGATAGGCCGAAGTGGCGGAATGGCAGACGCGCTACGTTCAGGGCGTAGTGTCCATTAGGACGTGGGGGTTCAAATCCCCCCTTCGGCACCACGAACGATGCACCTTAACAACTACAACTAGAAGAAGCAGGTGGCCTATCGCTGGCGGGCAATCGCCCGCTAGAGGAAATATCCGACTCTCCGCCGGGCGCTCCGCGCCGCGGCAAGGTCGCCCAGCGCACGAAGTTGGGGCGGACTCCTCGGAGTCCGACATCAAGTGCAACAGAGAAGAGACCCGCCCCGCGCCTCTGGCGTGGAGTGAGGGGTGAAACGGTGGGGTAAGAGCCCACCGGCGCCGGCAGCGATGTCGGCGGCCGGGCAAACATCGACCGGGAGCAACTGAGTTAGTCAGGCAGCGTCTCCGGGCGCCAGGGCGCAAGCCCTGAGACAGATGATAGGCGAGACACAGAATCGGAGTTACGACCACTTCTTCTAGACGAGCCACGGAGCATCGTTCGGTGAACTTCCGGGGCGGTTAGCTCAGCTGGTTAGAGCGCCACGTTGACATCGTGGAGGTCACTGGTTCGAGTCCAGTATCGCCCACCCGCGGACACGCAGAAGGTAGCACGGCGCATTCGTCTAGCGGCCAAGGACATCGCCCTCTCAAGGCGAAGATCGGGGGTTCGAATCCCCCATGCGCTACCAGAAGCCCGGACCAGTTTGGTCCGGGCTCTTTGTTTTGCGTCCGCGGCGCGGTGCGCCGCGGATGGGAAATTCGCTAGGCGAGAGCGCGAGGGCGTGGCTAGCTGCCAGGCGGCATCACGCACCAGGCAGTGACAGTGAAATCGGCCGCGGGGATTGAATCCCCGCGGCCGATTTCACTACTAGTTCGCAGTCGCCTTCTCTGTCGAGCCTACTCGAGGGCGGCGGCGATCCTGCGCAACCTCTTCTCCCTGTCCTCCACGAAGCGCTCGATTCCCGCCAGGATGTTCTGGGGGTCGAGGTGGGCTTCCTCGATCAGCTCATCAAGGTTGCCGCCCGTGCGCCAGCGATCGTCCCAGTCCGACGACAGTGAGTACTCGGCGGAGACCTCGCTGCCCAGCCAATCGTGCATCAAGCGCCGGGCCCGGTTGGTGATCGCCATCGAGTCCATCTTGTCGGATAGCGAGTATACCTCCTCCTGGTACCCCTTGGGCTGCAAGTGGAAGAGCTGAGGCGAAATGGCCGCCACGATCTTCACGTTGAGGCCCGCCCTGTCCAGCTCTGGCAACACCTTAACTAGGTTGGCCGTGGACGACGTACCCTGGACGACGACCGTGCCCCGGCGCTTCTGATCGGCCCGATACGGCCGCATTACGTAGGCCCCCTTGGCCGCGGCAAAGTGAGACGGCATCCCCAACGCCTCGCGGTCGGGAACCTCGATGGGCGGACGGGTTAGATGGAGAGCCACGATGGGAACGTCTTGGGCAAATGCCGCACCTAGGACGACCGGGACCTCGTTGTGTTCCCAAGGATGCAGGTCGATCACCCGTCCTTCGGGGAACAGCTGGGTCACGCCTGGCGAAAAGATGCCGAAGTGCGTGCGCGAGTCGTCGGCGGTTTCGGGACCCGAGTGGCCGGCGACCCAAAGGACCTTGCCCAGCTTGAGCTGGCAATCCTGGGCCATCTGGCTGTACAGCCGCAACGGCCCGTACATTAGGTACACGAAGGCGCCGTAGGTGGAAGTGGCCGTGTAGAACCCTTGGAACTCCTGCTCCGGGTTCTTGGCGAAGTTGACGCTGGCCATGCCGACCGCTATGCCGGCGTTGGTGAACTCGGTGATTTCCTGGGGGAGCAGCGCTCCCGCTGGATTCGAGTCGCGGTTGTACCTGCCCCAGCCCGCGATCTCCCCGAACTTGTTGCCGAAGCCGGCGATGTTCGTCGAGTCGGCCAGGTCCGCCGACGAGGCTATGAACAGGGGACGGTTGTAGTGCTCCTTGCCAAACGTATTGACGTAGGCGCCCCACTTTGCCAGGGCGGCGCGGTTGGCTACCTTGGTGCCTGGTGCGACGTAGACGTCTTTAGGGTACTTCTCGAAGTCGTATATGCGCTCGTCCTGCCACGGGTTCCGTGTGACGTCGAACCGCAAGGACGGGATTTCCGCGGGAACCGAGTCACCGAGGGCGACGAGGGTATCGGCCAAGTAGTCGACGAGGTCCTGGTCGGCGCGCAGCGCGTCGGCCACTACCTTCAAGTTGGCCCGGAACTGTGCCTGGAGGGCTGCCGGGTCCTTCGGAATGGCCTCGTCCCGACCGACAAACCTCACCCCGTAGGTCTGCTCAAACTCCGACCGGCACTTCCAGTAGAGCTCGGAGTTCGTGGGGTGCGGCGCGCCGTGCGATTTGTTGTCGAATACGCCATAGCCTCTGCCCTTGCGGGTCTTCAACCAGGCCATCGAGGGCGCCTTGTCGTGGTTGGGGCCCATCGCCAGTACCAGGATAGTCTTGGTCACCGCGTCCCACTCGGAGCCTTTCTCGCTGCCCACAACTCGCCAACCATGAGAGGAGAACCAGTCTGCCGGCCCGCCGTGGATAACCGAGGAGATCGGCTGGTCGTCGATGCCAAAATCGTTCCAGTCGACGATGTAGCGGAGGTTATCCAGGCCGAGGCCGTAGGCGGAGTTGAGGGTCTCGTGCACAGCGCCTGGGGTAAGCCCGCCTTCGCCCTCGAAGGCCCAGACCTTGACTACGTCGGCACCGGCCAGTTTCAAGGCGAGCGCTTCGCCGGCGGCGACCGGGGAGCCGTGACCGGACGGGCCGGTGTTGAACTTGAGCAAGAGGGTCTTGCCCTCCATCTCGGCGTGTCCAGAAAGCCCCTTGTTGCGGCGGAACTTGAGGAGGTCCTCCCAGGTCAACTGGCGCTCGGCGGCGTTGGGCACCAGGTACTTGGCATCGCCCGTTTGTTCGTACTTGGCCCGCAGCGCCTCGTTGAAAACGGCGAGGGCGGCGTAGGCCAGCGGCACGGTATGGCCGCCGACGAGGATCAGACGGTCGCCAAAGCGCTTCTCCGGTTGGCGTATATCCCAGCGCATCGCACCAGAAAGGAGAGTGACGACCATGGCGTGGACCTTGGACCTTGAGCCCCCAGGGTGCCCGCTCTGACGGTAGTTGACGGCGATATCGATGAACTGGTCGATCAGGTCCTTGACCTTCTCCCAGCGCGAGAAGTGAGCGGAGAGCTCTTGATATCGCCCTTGAATCGTAGCGTCGCTTGCAGATCCCACGAGTTCACTCCTTTGTCTCTCTTGGCGCGCGCGGTCGCACTCGCCGTCATCCCGAGAATTGCCTTTCCTGCTCGTCACCGTGAACAGCAGTCGTTCCCCCTGCACCTACCTCCGACTTCGACGATGTACTGTCTGCATCTCTATCTTCGCGCTTCTGTTGCGGCGCGGCGGCGTCCGCGCCGCCTCCGGCGTCGCTGCGGATTCCCGCACCAGACCGCTCGCTGTGGCCCCTGCTGGTAACAGAAGGCTACATGCCAACGGGCGACAAGTCAAGGGGCAGCGCCTGACATCCGTGCATAACTGGCAGGTATGGCGGTAGGGGCGGGGCTCCGTACCCGCCCGCCCGTCTAATCCCCACGCCGAGCTGGCAACTACGCCGCTACGGCGGCCGCGGCCGCCCCCTTCGCTACGCTTCGGGGACATGGCTGGCGGGCGGGCAGAGACGCCCGCCCCTACGGGATTATGCACGAATGCCAGGCAGCGCCTGGCTCGTCACCCCGCTATCCCCAAAACCATAGGCAGAATCGGCTGCTAGATACTCGCTGAGCCGAGCCGCGACTGCCCAGGCTGGCCATCCCCCGGTCCGGTCGGAGGCACAAACCATCCGCAAACTCAGGCAGGTGGTCAGAGCAGCCATCTCCGCCGCCCTCAAGGTCCGTAGGCGGACAGGCGAAGAGACCCAATTGTTGCCTGCATCTTACCACTCAGCGGGGTCATTCGTCGCGTCGGCGTGGAACGCGGGTGGCCAACGGCGACAATCTGACGTGGCACCAGCCGGTGAACGCTCGCTTGCGGGTGGAGGCGCGAGCCTCTACACTGTCAGCGGCGGGGCGGTGGTATCGGGTCCAGAGCGAAGCGCCCCAAGCGACCGGGAACTTGGACACCGAACGGCCACGAGCGTGGTCACGCAGACGGCCTTGGCACAGCAGGAGCACCGCCGGCACCAACGCTGCCGGCGGGTCCGACCGTCCGCGGGTTGGCGATACCTGACTGCGGCTTCGGATTCGAGGTACAGGATGCGCGATTTCGCCGGCGACTGGAACCGCGCCATAGCCAAAGCCACGTTCCTCTGCGCCGAGTGCGGCGCCACGGCTGCTCAGGTTGCCCTACTCATCGAGGAGCAGCCCATTTGTGAGAAGGACGGGCAGGCGAGCGGACTGATCATTCAAGCAGGCTTCTTCGGGGAATGGGCGCAAATAGTCCGCGCCGGAGCCCTCTGGCCGGTCGGCAAAGCCCTGGCAGAAGGTAACGCCGCTGCCCTCTACGAGATCGACCCCCTCTGGGCACCCTTTTTCTGTCCGAAATGCCTGCGAATTTACTGCCGCGAACACTGGCGCTTCGATTTGAAATTCGATGAGGAATGGCCGGACTGGTACGACGAAACGATCGGCACGTGTCCCCAGGGCCACGAGCGCGTCATCGACGACTGAGTCACGTCTTGCCGAGATCCACCCCTCGCCGACGAGGGTTGCCGACCGCGCTTGTATCTTGCACCGCGAAGCCAGTCACCACCGTTGCCCTCGGGGCGTCGCCGAGAGGACACCCGGCTCTTGACGCGGATACTGTTAGCGCCTATCATTTGTTAATCTGTACCACTATCTTGCGGAGGCTGGAACAGACCATGGCGGGCCCAACAGCCCTGAAATCTTCGCCCGCGGCGAGCCTGAGGGAACGCAAGAAGTCGCAGACCCGTCAGGCGATTCAACGGGAGGCGTTGCGCCTGTTCCTGGAAAAGGGCTACGAGGCCACGAGCGTGGGGGAGATCGCAGCTGCCGCGGGCGTTTCGCCCATGACTTTCTTTCGTTACTTCCCCACCAAGGAAGACGTGGTAATTAGCGACGACTACGACCCTCTGGTCGTGGAGATGATTGCCACTAGGCCCGCCGGCGAACCCGCCCTCACGAGGGTAAGGCGCGCCGTGGCAGACGGCCTCGCCCGCATCTATGCCGCCGACCGCGAGGCGTTGCTCGTTCGCATGCGTTTGATTCTGTCCACCCCGGCCTTGCGCGCCCGCCTCTGGGAGCAGCAGAGCGCGGGGGTGAAACTGATCGCCAGCGCTCTAGGCTCTCGGGCCGGCTGGGAGGACGGTGGCCTGGCAAGCCGGGTGACCGCCGCCGCCTGTATCGCCGCCATCACCACGGCCACCGAGGCCTGGGTTGAGGGCGGCGGCCGGGAGGAGCTCCCCCAGCTGGTCGAGCAGGCTTTCGACGTACTCTGCCGCGAACTGGGAGCGAGCAATGGATGACGTCATAACTACATTGGGACTGACCAAGCGGTACGCCAAGTTGGCCGCTGTGCAAGACCTCCACCTACGAGTGGGGGCGGGCGAGATATACGCGTTCCTCGGTCTCAACGGCGCCGGCAAGACCACCACAATTCGCCTGCTGCTGGGTATGATCCGGCCCACCGCTGGCCAAGCCAGCATCTTCGGCGCTCCGGTGCGACCCGATGCCGTAGACCTCTGGTCGCGGGTGGGCTACCTCGTGGAAAGGCCGAGCGCCTATCCCGAGCTCACGGTGCGTGAGAATCTGGAGGTCGCCAGACGGCTGCGCCGGGTTGCCGATCCGCATGCCGTCGACCGCGTGCTGCAGCGCCTGGCGCTCGCCCCCTACGCCGAGAATCGCGCTGGCACGCTCTCCACCGGCAACGCCCAGAGACTGGGGCTGGCAAAGGCCATCTTCCACGAGCCGAGACTGCTGATCCTCGACGAGCCGGCCAACGGGCTTGACCCGGCCGGAGTCGTCGAGGTGCGCGAACTGCTCCGCGAGTTGGTGCGGGACCGTGGCGTCACGGTATTTATGTCGAGTCACATCCTCGGCGAGGTTGCCCGTCTGGCGACCCGCATCGGAATCATCCACGAGGGAAAACTGATCGAGGAGGTGGACGCCGGGGAACTCGAACGCCGCTGCCGCCGCTGGTTGGTGGTGGACGCCCGCGATCGCCGGGCCGCGCGGGCAGCCCTCGAGACGGCCGGCTTCGCCGTTTAGGTCGCCGCGAACGGCGCCTTGGAGGTGGGAGGGGACCGAGCCACGTCGTCCCCTGACGATATCGCCCGACTGCTCGTGCACGCGGATGTGCCGCCAACCAGACTCGCCGTGGAGCAAGAGGACCTCGAAACCCACTTCTTGCGGCTAATCGGCGCGAACAACGGAGGGGTCCAATGAGCGGACTGACCACTGCCCTATGGGCAGAGACTCTCAAATTCCGCCGCTCCAAGGCGCCGTGGCTGTCCGCTCTCGGCTTCTCGCTGTTCCCGCTGATGGGTGGCGTGTTCATGGTGATCCTCAAGGACCCGGAGTGGGCGCTTCGGACAGGCCTGATCTCGACCAAGGCGCGGATCACCGTAGGCACCGCGGACTGGCCCGCCTACTTTGGGTTGCTGGCGCAGGCGACGGCCGCGGGGGGCCTCGTCCTGTTTGGGCTCCTCGTCATCTGGGTGTTTGGGCGTGAGTACAGCGAACGCACGGGGAAGGACCTGCTGGCGCTGCCGGCGTCACGCGAGGCCATCGTGCTTGCCAAGTTCATTGTCTTCGCTTGTTGGGCGGCGGCACTGACGGTTATGGTCTTCGGACTGGGTTTGGCCGTGGGGAATGCCGTGGGTCTTGCCGGCTGGTCGGCGGCATTGGTGACGAACAGTGGAGAGAGCATCGCCTTGGGGGCCGTGCTAACCATCGTCGTCGTTACGCCCTTTGCCTGGGCGGCCTGCGCCGGCCGCGGCTATCTGCCGCCGGTTGGCTGCATGTTCCTCGTCCTCTTTCTGTCCCAGGTTCTCGCCGCCCTCGGTTGGGGGGCCTACTTCCCCTGGGCGGTGCCAGCGCTGGCCAGCGGCGCGGCCGGACCGAGCGAGCAGCAGCTGGGAGCCATCAGCTATCTGGTTGTTCTACTGGCTGGCCTGTTGGGAGTGGCAGGCACGCTCGCCTGGTGGCGCTGGGCCGATCACACGGTTTGAGATATCTGAGTGCGTAGCCGATGACGCCCCCGCTGACCCCTACCCGTGCCAGCCTGGTTTTGCCGCGCGCATACCCCGCCGGGGTATGCTAGACTATTATTGACGGACGGCTGTGCACGGCAGCAAGTCTCGTGCAGAGGGGGATGGCGAAGTGCCGGTGATAGTCGACTACGACATCTGCGACAGTGTGGAAGGTTGCCCGGCCGTTATGATCTGCGATGCGGGCGCCCTGTACTACGACAACTCATCTGGTCGCGTCCAGTACGACCGGGATCGTTGCCGCGACTGCGGTACCTGCGCGAACTATTGTGCGCCGGCGGCGGTGATGCACGCAGCCACGGAAGAGGAGTGGCAAGAGCTCAAACAGATGTTGCGGGGCTGAGCGGCAAAGACGACAGAGGCTTGTCAAGAGATAGATTGACCTCTCGTTTTGCAGCGTAGCGGGCCTTGCCAGATCGCGGGCAACGCTGGTAGACTGAAACTAGGGTTTCCCCTAGCTGCTGCCTGATGCGACGAGGGCTTTGCCGTGCCCCGGGACAGCCGGTACCCGAGTTCATGGCACGGTGCCTGCGAAGATCACCTTTCAAGGTGAGGAGATGCTGTTGAGCAACTTCAACGGAGCCAAGAAAGTGCTGGTCGTCGAAGACGATGTCGCTATTGCCGACCTCTTGGCGACCGTCATCGAGTCGGAAGGCTATCACACAGTGCCGGCCTACGATGGGGAGGCCGCGGTGCGCCTAGCCCGTCACGAATGCCCCGACCTCATCACGCTGGACCTGGCTTTGCCAAAGAAGGACGGCCGTGACGTTCTGCGCGCCCTGCAGACGGACGAGATAACCAGCTGCATTCCCGTCATCGTCGTCTCGGCCTACACCAACCGCTTGCAGCCTGAAGACCGACGTCACGTGGTCTTCGTGGTGAACAAACCCTTCGACATCGACGATCTGCTCAGCAAATTGCGAGCAGCCATGCAAGACAGCAAGGGAAGCAAACGGGACTAGCGCCTCACTCGTCCGGCGGCGCGAAGGGATGGCGGTCCACGGAGTGCCAATTCCCGTCCTCGCCTCGGCAGTTCACGTCGACCTCAGCCACCGGCAAGATGCAATCTGGCGTCTCCAGGTTCAATTCCCGCAGTAAGTCCTTCAGTTCCTCGCCCGACCAGCGGCCCGAGGCTAGAGTCAGGTGTGGCACCCACTCCTCCGGGCTGTAACTGTAGGTGCGCAGACCGTGGGCATCCAGGTCCTGTTTGAGACGGGCGTACAGCTCGACCAGCGGTTCGCTCTTCTGGACGTTGAGGTGAAGGAAGAGCAGCTGCGGATCAACGGGCGAGACGAGCACCCCGATGCCGAAGACCTCCACCGTGAACGGCCGCGTGGCGGCCGCCACGCCATGCACGAGCGAGTTGATTAGAGCCACGTCGGCGTCCCCATAAATCCCCTGCAGAGTCAGGTGCGGGCGATGGCTGATGTCTTGGGAATGCAACCGCGCCAGCTGCTCCCCGACCCGAACCGCCAGCTGGTAGCAGCGCCCACGGGGAGCGATGGTGACCGATACTACCGGCGTCTCTAGACCTTTGTCCTCCGTCTCGATCTCCGCGTCGCCCACTATGTGCTCGTCCTTTGCCATTCTCGCCACAGTCTCCTGCTCTCCTCCCACCAGCCGCCGCGCAGGTTCCGTGCCTCGCTCGCCTGGTTATCCTAGCGTAGGCCGCTGGCATTGGCAAGCGCCAAGAAGCCACGACTGCCTATTCAGCAGCATCGCAAAGCCGGTCGCAGTCTCGACTCGATACTGGCACTGAGTCGACCGCAAAGTCGACTCAGTGCCAGTGCTCAACCGGTAGTATTGCCCCGACGCGGCCAGCGCCGAACCGCCCTTGTCCGCGGCCGGGCCATAGGCTACACTCTCCGCCGGACGCCCGTGCAAGACGGCGTGCCGGATGGAGGTCACGATGCACACCGACTTCAAGTTCCATCCCCAGGTCACGCAGGTGGGCTGCTACTGGGGCGACGGCGGCCACACGGAACTATATCTCATCGAGGGCGACGATCTCGCCCTCATCGACACCGGCTGTACGAATTGCCCAGGCGAGTACGTGGCACCGGCGCTGGCAGCGCTGGGTCGCGAACTGACGGACATCAAAGTCATCCTCAATACGCACGGCCACTTCGACCACGCGGGTGGCAACGCGGCTCTCTATGACGTGGCGGGGGCCGAGGTATGGCTTTCGGAGCGCGATGCGCCGGTGGCGGCAGACCTCGAGCTGCAATTCGAGAAGTACTTCGCCCAGAACGACACGCTCGTCGGTCGAGCCGACCGCCTGCCTGCCAGCAAGGAGACCCTATACAAGCAGGCCCGGCCTTCCAAGATCGACCGCAAGCTGGCAGACGGCGAAGTGCTCGACCTGGGGCGGGGAGTGGAGCTGCGCGTGTTGCCCACGCCCGGCCACACGCAGGGCTCCGTCTCCTTCTATTGGGAGCGCGAAGGCCTCTTGTTCTCGGGCGATGCCCTCCCCGGCCGCGGCAGCCGCCCGGGCGGATTCCCTCTCATCTATACGCCCGCCGCCTTTGAGCAGACGCTGGACCTGATTGGCTCGCTGGACTTGCGCGCCCTCTGCATGAGCCACCATTACCGCACCCTCACTCTCAGCACAGAGTCCGTCAAGTACGGAGCGGCGATCAAGGGCCACGTCGACGAGTGCCGGCAGATCTTCCGTGCCGTCGCCCGCGGGCTGCGCGCAGCCCTGCGCGAGCGGCCGGGGGCGCCGTTCCTCGAGGTCGGCCGCGCCGCCACTGCCGCCGTGGCGCAGAACATGCCCGTGGCGATCGACCAAGACACCGGCTTGCCCCAGTGGGGACCCACAGCCATCCTCTATGCCCTCTGGCAACTGGAGCGCAAGGCCGAGGGCGCCTGGCGCTAGTTCCGCGGCCACAGCCGCGGCGAGTCTCTCGGTGGGGCACTGCGTCCTGGCCAATTGGCCAGGGCGCAAACCATACCCCTGCCCAGCGTAGATTCCCCCCACCCGCGGGGCGCAGTCACAAACGCCGCCTGGTTACACTGTGGCCAAGTGAAGAAGGACGCTTGGAGAGAAATAGACAGATGCGAAACACGATGAGTCACGGCGGGCCGGCCTTCTCGCGGCGGCGGCTCCTCTTCCAGCTCTTGCTAGCGGCACTGGCGGCGACCCTGCTGGCCGGCTGCAACTATACCGGTTTGGGTGGCCCGGTTACAGGTTCAGGCAAACTGGTCACGCGCGACTATGGTTTCAGCAACTTCGACGACGTGGAGGCGAGCCACGCCTTCCAGTTGGAGGTACTGCGTTCGGACTCCTACTCGGTTGCCGTGACAATTGACGACAACCTGGCCGACGCTCTGGATGTCACTCAGTCGGGCAGCAGGATTCACATCGACCTGAAGCCAGGCAACTACATTCGGACGACCCAGCGCGCCAAAGTCACTCTGCCGACCTTGCGGCGGTTGGATTTGTCCGGCGCCGCCAACGCCTCACTGTCCGGCTTTCAGTCGAGCGATTTGCTGGAGATCGGGCTCTCGGGCGCCAGCAAGATAACGGGCGGCGCGGCCGCCGGCCCGCTCAGCGCCAACCTCTCGGGGGCCAGCAGTCTCAATCTGCGGGGCAGCGCGGCTTCCTTGAGCCTAGAGGGCTCTGGTGCCAGTAGCGCGGACCTTGGCTCGTGCCCCGTGGAGTCGGCCAGCGTCCGGCTCTCCGGCGCCAGCCGGGCCACGGTGAACGTGAACGGCAAACTGGACGCAGATCTGTCGGGAGCCAGCAAACTCACCTACACGGGCAACGCCAGCCTAGGCGCAATCAACACCTCAGGCGGTTCCAACGTGAATCGCAAGTAGACGCGCCTGAAGATGTGAGAAGCCGCCCCCCATCCGAGGAGGGAGGCTTCTCACGTGTGCGCCAGCCAGCATGCTAGATCGTCACCACGACCTTGATCGCCACGTCTTTCTTCGTGAGGCTGGTCTCGAACGCTTCGCCGATCTGCTCCAGCGGGAAGGTGTGGGTGGCAATGGGTCGCAGATTGAAGCGCCCTGAAGCCGACAAGTCGATGGCCTTGGGGAAGTGGTTGGCGTAGCGGAAGGAGCCCTTGACGCTCAGCTCGGCCCGGATGACGCGCATGGTGTCCAGCGGAATAACCGACTCGCCGGGCATGCCCACGAGGACCACCGTGCCGCCGCGCCGCGCCGCCCAGACGCTCTGCTGCTGCGTGGGAATCGCCCCCGCCGTCTCGAAGACCACGTCGGCGCCGATGCCTCCGGTGAGGCGCTGCACCTCGTCCACCGTCTTCACCTCGCGGGCGTTGAGGGCGTGGGTCGCGCCCAGTTCCCTGGCCAGACTCAGGCGCTTCTCGATCACGTCGGCGACGATAGTCGTCGTCGCGCCGTGTGCCTGGGCCGCCGCGAGAGTCATCAAACCGATCGGGCCGGCGCCGAGAATAGCCACGCTGGCTCCCGGCTGCACGTTGGCCCGCCAGGTGGCGTGCAGGCCGACGACGAATGGCTCGATCAGCGCGCCGTCGATCCAGTCGAGATTGTCCGGCAAGGGGAAGACGTAGTCGGCGGGGATGGCCGTGTACTCCTGGAAGAAGCCATCCGTATGCGGCCCGCTCTGGTAGACCCCGTGGGGGCAAAGGTTGTACTCGCCCCGCTTGTCCCAGGCGCACTTGCGGCAAGGGATGCCCGGCTCCAGGCAGACGCGGTCGCCAACCTTGTAGGCTTTGACATCCGCACCCACCTCCACAACTTCGCCCGCCGCCTCGTGGCCCAGAACGTAGGGGCGCTCCACGACTTTGTCGCCTATGTGTCCCTCGTGGTAGAAGTGAAGGTCGGAGCCGCAGACGCCCACGGCCTTGATCCTTACCAGCACCTCATCCGCGGCTGGAGACGGGCGCGGACGCTCCTCCAGACGTAGATCGTGAATTCCGTAGAGAACTGCTGCTTTCACGGCACTCCATCCACATGCGCGAGATATTGGTCAGCGCCAATCCGCGGCTAGTGTAGCATCGCCCTCTGTCCGTGGCAACCGAGCACCCTGGGGATGGGCGCAGGGGGCACGCTGCTTGCTCTGCCCCCAGCAGTTGGAAAAGGGAAGGGGGATGGGTAGGAGTGCCGAGCAGCGCGGGTTCGTATTGGGACTTGACGAAACGCACCTTCAAGGAATGGCAGGCCGACAAGGCGTCGCGCCTGGCGGCGGCGCTGTCGTACTACGCGCTCTTTTCGATTGGGCCACTGCTGCTGATCGTCGTCAGCGTTGTCGGCTTCGTCTACGGCGCGGCCGGGTCGCTCGTCGTCTTGCTCGTCTGGGTCTACTACTCGGCCCAGATTCTCTTTGTGGGTGCCGAATTCACCAAAGTCTACGCCGACGCCTACGGTTCGCGGGTGGTGCCGGCGGAAGACGCGCAGCGCATTCCGGAAGCGGAGAGGGCGCAGCGTGGCGAAGGGCAGGGGGACAGAAGAGAGACTCGCCGCCCTGGTGGCCACGAGACACAGGAGGAAGGGAACGCCGAGGCTCCCCACCGCCAGGCAACACCCTGGTACGCCGCTACGGACTGGCCGTCATCACCGGCGTGCTGGGCCTGCTGGTAGGAGGCAGCGTGCTGGGAGGCCCCCGCCGCTAGGAACTCGACGTCTGTCCCAGGGCAAACGGGCTGAAGTTGGTCTGCCAGTCATAGTGGTCGACTCCTTCGGCCCGTTTCAGCGCGCCGACGAATCGGTAAGTGACCGGGGTGAAGAGGACCTCGACGCCGACCTTGAAGACGTAGTTGGAAACCAGCACGACCAGCAGCAGCTCGGTCGGAAGAACGCCTAGGAAGGCTACGCCCAGGAACAGAGCGGTATCAACACCCTCGCCCACGAGGGTGGAACCGATTGTCCTCGTCCAGAGCCAGCGACCTCGAGTCAGTAGCTTCAGCTTGGCCAGGATGAAACTGTTGCTGAACTCGCCCGCCCAGTAGGCGATGAGGCTGGCGACCACTAGTCTGGGCGTCTGGCCCAGGATCGCGTGGAAGCTGTCCTGTAGGCCCCAGTCGGACGCCGGGGGCAACCAGTCGACCAGCGCCAGCACCGCCGCCGCCGCGGCCAGGAAGAAGAACCCCGTCCAGACCACTCGCCGCGAGCGAGCGTAGCCGTAGACCTCGGTGAGGACGTCGCCGAAGATGTAGGCCAGGGGGAAGAGCACGGTGCCGCCGTCGAACGTGAAGGGCCCCAGCAAGAGTATTTTGGTGGAGGCGATATTGGAGACGAGAAGCACGGCCACGAAAGCCGCCGTCACCAGGTCCAGGTAGCGAAAAGCCCGTTGGGCCGCGTTCATTCTGTCCCCCGGAATGGGTAGTGCGCCGCCCGGCGCGGCTAGAGTATAGCAGATGGCCCGCGGACGTGCACCGGGGACAGAAAACGGCCGGGGCATCCCGGCCGGCCGTCGTCGCTTCGCCGGCCTGCCCCGCCTACAATCGTCACCGATTCTTTGGGGACGAAACCGCGCTGGGTCACGTCCTGGCGGCACTTGAAGCAGGTTGCATCCTGGATGGGGAAAGTCAGCGGCGCGGGTTGGACCGCGGTGTGGGTATACCAGGCGGCGGCGTTGCGCGGGCCGAGCAGTTCAGCCTGCATGCGCCCCAGCAGCCCCGGCCCGGAGTGGCAGTCGATGCAGAGTGTGCTCTGGTCGTGTGGAGCGAAGCCAGATCAACCGCCTAGGGGCTAACCGACCGCTGGTAGTAGGTCGATTCAGGCTGGGTGTGGCAGGAAGCGCAAAATGCGTCATGGCTCTCCTGGCTGGCCGCAAAGGCAAAGCCGCTGCCGGCCAGGATGATACCCAGCGCTGCCAGCCCCCCCAGCACGGTAAACAGTGAGACACGCCTCCTGCGTGTCGGTGATTGGCCGGTACTCACAGACATCCTCTCTCACATTCCGGACCTCTGGCCAGATGGCAAAGCCATAGGTGGCGTGCTGACTAATGGTCTCTCGCCTAATCCAATGATACCACGCTTGTTCTTTGTAGCCGGGCTCTTGCAGTCTCGCCACAACTCCCGTAAACCCGAATCACCGTGTTCGTTTGGCCTCGTCTATAAGCAAAGAAGGCGACCGTCCGGTCGCCCTCCTTGCTTGAATACATAGCCCCCGGCAGTGCGGGGCGCGGAGCGCTATTTCGCGGTGACGATGTTCACCAGTCGCCCGGGTACGTAGACGACGTTGGCCACTCGTCTATTGTCCAGAAACTTGCGCACGTTGGCGCTGGCCAGGGCCTGGCCCTTGGCTTCCTCGTCGCCAATGCCCACCGGCACGTTCAGGCGCTCGCGCACCTTACCGTCCACCTGCACCACCAGCGTGATCTGCTCCTCGGCCGCCAGGGCTTCGTTCCACGACGGCCAGGGCTGGTTGTGGATGCTGTAGGGCAGGCCCAGCTCGTGCCACATCTCCTCGGCCAGGTGGGGCGCGGTCGGCGCCAGGAGCAGCAGCAACGTGCGGATGGCTTCGCTCCAGGCGGGGGTGCGCGCCACTTCGCTGCCCTGCACCGAACCCAGGTAGTTGGTGAACTCCATCAGTGCCGCCAGCATCGTGTTGAAGCGGAAGCGCTCGATGTCCTCGGTCACTCGCCTGATGGTCTTGTGCGTCCAGCGCCGCAGGTCCCGCACGCCCGGGCTCTGCTCGCCCGCGGCCGGCTCGCCCGAAGGCAGGCCGGCGAGAAGCACCGCCTGCACCAGGTTCCAGGCCCGGTTCATGTAGCGATACACGCCAGCGATACCCTGGTCGCTCCAGTCGCCGCCCTGGTCCCAGGGGCCGATGAACATCAGGTAGGCCCGCACTGTGTCGGCACCCATGCGCGAGACGAAGTCGTCCGGGTTGACGACGTTGCCCCTGGACTTGGACATCTTGGTGCCGTCTTTGGTGATTATGCCCTGGTTGAAGAGGTGGGTAAACGGCTCATCAATATCCAGCAGCCCCATATCGCGCAGCGCCTTGACGAAGAAGCGCGAGTACAACAAATGCATCACGGCGTGCTCGGCTCCGCCCATGTACTGGTCCACCGGCAGCCAGTAGCCCACCTTCTCGCGGTCCCAGGGCTCGCGGTCGTCGTTCGGGCTGGTGTAGCGCAGGAAGTACCACGACGAGTCGACGAAGGTATCCATGGTGTCGGTCTCGCGCACGGCGTCCTGACCGCAGATGGGGCAGGTCGTGTTGACGAAGCCGTGGTGCAGTTTCAGCGGCGACTCGCCCGTCGGCCGGAACTCCGCGTCCTCCGGCAGTAGGACAGGCAGGTCCTCCACGGGCACGGGCACGACGCCGCAGGTGTCGCAGTAGACGATGGGGATGGGCGTACCCCAGTAACGCTGGCGGGAGATCAGCCAGTCGCGAATGCGATAGTTCACGCGCCGCTTGCCCAGGCCGTGCTCCTCCAGATACTCGATCACCCTCTCGATCCCTTCCTTGGAAGGCAGATCGTCGAACTGGCCGGAGTTGACCATCGCGCCCTCGCCCACGTAGGCCTCGGGCAGCTCGCCACCCTCCCAGCCGGGCGGGGCAATGACTACCGGGATCGGCAGACCGTAGCGCCGGGCGAAGACGAAATCGCGGGTGTCGTGCGCCGGCACGCCCATCACCGCGCCGGTGCCGTAGGTGTACAGCACGTAATCGCCGACCCAGATGGGCACGCGCTCACCGTTTAGCGGGTTGAGACAGTAGGAACCGATGAAGACGCCGGTCTTCTCCCGCTCGGTGGAGAGCCGCTCGATCTCCGTGGCACGGCGGGCCTGCTCCACGTACTCGTCCACCGCCTGTCTGCGGGCGGACGTCGTCAACTGCTCGACCAACGGATGCTCAGGCGCCAGCACCATGAAGGTTACGCCGAACGTGGTATCCGGCCTGGTAGTGAAGACGGGGATCTCCTGCCCGCTTTCGGCGCGGAAGACTATTTCGGCGCCGGTGCTGCGGCCGATCCAGTTGGTCTGCATGATCTTGATCTTCTCGGGCCAGTCGATCCGCGAGAAATCCAGCAGCTCGTCCGCGTAGTCGGTTATGCGCAGCAGCCACTGGTCGATGTCGCGCCGGGTTACTATCGTGCCGCAGCGCTCACAGGCTCCGTCGACCACCTGCTCATTGGCCAGCACCGTGTTGCAGGAAGGGCACCAATTGGCCGGCTTCTTGGCTTTGTAGGCCAGGCCCTTGTTGTAGAACTGCAGGAAGAGCCACTGATTCCACCTGTAGTAGTCGGGGAAGCAGGTGGCCACCTCCCTGCTCCAGTCGAAAACCGAGCCGAGCGAGCGCAGCTGCTCGCGCATTCGCTCGATATTGCCCACGGTCCAGGTAAAGGGGTGAATGCCGCGCTTGACCGCCGCGTTCTCCGCCGGCAGGCCGAAAGCGTCGAAGCCGATCGGGTGCATCACATTGAAGCCATGCATGCGCTGGAAGCGGGCAAACGCGTCAGCGGGGGCGTAGTTGTACCAGTGGCCGACGTGGAGATCGCCCGACGGGTAGGGGAACATCACCAGAGTGTAGTACTTCTGCCGGGCGGGATCCTCGTGCGCCTCGTACAGGCGATCCTCGGCCCATCGGGCCTGCCACTTAGGCTCGATTTCGGTCGGCTTGTATTCCTTCGCCACGGTCATACCCCCGAGCTCTGTCTTTCCCGCGGGCCAATTCCCCGCCGGGGGAATCGCCCTGCCCCGCCGACGGCAACCAATCGGCCCACCTAATTGCGCCGCGGCCGGCGCTGGCGGACCCCACGCGTCTCGACGCAATCCGTAAATCGCGGCAAGGCGCAATAAGAAAGCCCTCCGTCGCAGGGACGGAAGGCCCTTTCCGCGGTACCACCCTGGTTGGCGAGCTAAGCCCGCCCACTCGACCGCGCTAACGGGCGCACCCGGCGACGACTAGAGGCGCCCCGCGCTTTCGCCGTCGCAGCTCCCGGGCGAGTTCGATCCCTTCGCTGCCGCGCTTCCACCGCGACGCGACTCTCTGGACGGCGGGATCTACTACTCCCGTTCCTTGCCGCTGGGCCAATTCTAGCAGAACGGAGCCGGGCCCGCAACGGCGGTTGTCGAGCAAGCCGGCGATCCGCGCGGCAACGCCACACGCGGGCATCGGAGACGGGCGCGGCCGGCAGGGGGTGCAGTGGCACGTTGCCTGCGTTGCTGAGATAGCCACGACATTGTGGTTGCGTTGCGAAAGGGGAGCCCCATGGTGAAGAAGAACAAGTTCGAAGTTCCGTTGGAACAGCTGCGCCGCTACTGCGAGCCCGCGCAGTTCGATTTTGCGACGACTCAGGAAGTGGAGCCGGCCGATGGCACGATTGGCCAGGAGAGGGCAATGGCCGCCCTGGAGTTCGGCATGGGCGTGCGGGCGTCTGGCTACAACGTGTACGTGGCAGGCGACTCTGGCACCCGCAAGACCGCCACCACCGAGAACTTCCTCCAGGCAATCGCCAAGGAGCGCCCGGTTCCCCCCGACTGGGTCTATGTGCACAACTTCGACGACGGCTACCGGCCACGGGCCATTAGCCTGCCCGCCGGCCAAGGCGATCAACTAGCAGCCGAGATGGACAAGTTCATCGAGGCCTGCAAGCTCGAGTTGCCGCGCGCCTTTGAAAGCGAGGAGTACGAGAACCGCAAAGGGGAGAAGACACGCGACATTGACGCACAGCGCGAGCAGCTCTCCAACCAGATTCAGGAAGAGGCGAAGAAGGAAGGTTTCGCCATCCAGACGACGCCGGTTGGCATCGTCACTATGCCCATGGTGGAGGGCCAGCCGATAAGCCGTGAAGCCTTCGAGGCTTTGCCGGAGGATCAAAAGAAGGAGTTGCAAGAGCGTGGCCAACGATTGCAGGGCAACCTCAGCCAGGCGATGGGCAGGGCACGCAAGTTGGAGAAGGAAGCGGGCGAGCGAGCTCACGAGGTCGACAAGGAAGTGGCCGCCAGCACTGTGGCCAGCCTTCTAGAGGACGTGCGCCAGCGCTTCGCTGATTTTCCAGAGGTGTTGCAGTTTCTGGATCGACTCCAGCAAGACATCGTCGACCGTGCCGAGGACCTGCGCGCGCCTGACAAAGATGCCGTGGCCATTCCCGGTCTGGGGCGTATGACCTCTGAAGACCACTACGAAGAGTACAAGGTGAACGTCTTTGTCAACAACAAGGGGGGCCAGGGCGCACCGGTCGTGGTCGAGAACAACCCCACCTACTACAATCTGATCGGCCGGATTGACTACCGCGCCCGGATGGGGGGGATGACTACCGATTTCACGATGATCAAGGCAGGCGCCCTGCAGCGAGCCAACGGCGGCTTCCTGGTGGTGCAAGCCTACGATCTGCTCACGAGCCCGCAATCCTGGGACGCCCTGAAGCGAACGCTGCGCGCGGGGGAGGTGCGCATCGAGAACCTCGGAGAGCAGTTCAGCGCCGTGCCGACGGCCACGCTGAAGCCGGAACCGATACCACTCGACGTCAGAGTGGTCTTAGTCGGCCAGCCTTACATCTACTACCTGCTCTTCAACAGGGACGAGGACTTCCGCAAGCTATTCAAGGTGCGCGCTGACTTCGCCTCTCAGATGGAGCGCACCCCGGAGAACGAGCACAGTTACGCCCAGTTCATAGCCTCCCAGTCGCGTGAACAGGGGCTGCGGCCCTTCGACCGCACGGGCGTGGCCAAGGTAGTGGAGTACGGCTCGCGCCTGGAGGAGCACCAGCAGAAACTGTCGACCAGGTTTCTGGACATCGGCGACCTGCTGTCAGAGTCCAACTACTGGGCCGAACTGGATGGCTCACGTCTCGTGCGCGGCCGCCATGTGCAGAAGGCGATCGACGAAAAGATCTATCGCTCCAACCTGGTCGAGGAGCGTATGCGCGAAATGATCGCCGAGGGTACGGTGATGATCAGCACGGAAGGGGCGGTACCCGGTCAGATCAACGGCCTCTCCGTAATCAGCATGGGCGACTATGCCTTCGGGCGCCCCTCGCGCATCACCGCCCGCACGGCCTTCGGGCAAAGTGGGGTGATGGACATCGAGCGCGAGACCAAGATGAGCGGACGCATCCACAGCAAAGGCGTGCTGATCCTGAGCGGCTACCTGGCCGGCAAGTACGCCCAGGACAAGCCGCTGGCGCTCTCGGCCACCCTGACTTTCGAGCAGCTATACGACGAGGTGGAAGGCGACAGCGCCTCCAGCGCGGAGCTCTACGCCTTGCTTTCGAGCCTTTCCGGCCTGCCGCTCCGCCAGGACCTGGCCGTCACCGGTTCGGTCAACCAGCGCGGCCAGGTGCAGCCGATTGGCGGCGTCAACGAGAAGATCGAAGGCTATTTCGACGTCTGCCGGGCAATGGGGCTGACAGGCGACCAGGGCGTCATGATCCCAGAGAGCAACGTCAAGCACTTGATGCTGCGCGAGGACGTAGTAAAGGCGGTGCGCCAGGGCAAGTTCCACGTCTACGCCGTGAAGACCGTGGAGGAAGGCATCGAGATCCTCACCGGCACGCCGGCGGGGCAGGCCCAGCCCGACGGCAGCTACCCCGGCGGCACGGTGAACTACCTGGTGGATCAGCGGCTGCGCGACTACGTCGAGCGCTCCAAGCAGCTGGGCGCCGTGACTCTGGCCGAGCGAGAGACAACGCGGGGGCACGAACGAGAAGCGGCCTAACAACCAGTATAGCAATGGCAGTTTAGTCTGGTAGCGCGGGGGCCTCGTCCCCCACGCCGGTCCGCTGCCGGACCGCGGGGCGCTAGTGCTACGCCCGAGGTACTAGCGCATGCTGGCGGTGGGTGCTACAATGCGCCAGCTTGCCATGGGACGGGAACTCACCGCGAAAGCCTCTACCGTGCTCCGCCTTGCGCTGGCTGTGCTTAGCCTAGCCGGCTGTGTCACCCTCTCCGCCAGCCTGGGCCGGGCCGAGCCGCACCGGCCCGTAGTCGATACCCTGTCGGCTGTCGTTTCCCCCACCGACGGGAAGACAGTCACGCCCCCCATGGATCTGGTCGCCGTGGCAACGCCGACGACGGTCGCCTTCGCCTCGACCAGCACACCGGTCCCCACTCCCGTATCGCTGCCGGAGCCGACGCCCAAACCCCAGCCGCGCTCTCAGCCGGTGGCCGCTGGTTCCGTGCCGGTGCTGATGTATCACTACATCAGAGTGAACCCCGACCCGGCGGACAAGATTGGCTTTGGCCTCTCGGTGACGCCCCGCGACTTCGAGGCGCAGATGGCGTTCTTGGCTCAGAAGGGCTACAGGACTATCACGCTGCGCCAGCTAAGCGATCCTGCCGCCCTGCAGGGCCGAGCCGTGGCCATCACTTTCGACGACGGTTATGCCGACGCCTACGAGACGGCCTTCCCGATCCTCAAGAAGTACGGCTTCAAGGCGACGTTCTACGTGATCACGAGCCTGCTGGGTAGGCCCCGCTATATGACCTGGGAGCAGGCGAGGGAGTTGGCCGCCGCGGGCAACGTGATTGGCTCACACACGCTGACCCACCCGGACTTATCGCAGGTAGGGTTGACAGAGGCGCGTCGTCAGCTCGGCGAGAGCAAGGCGGAGATAGAACGGCAGGTCGGCCAGCCGGTGCTCGATTTCTGCTACCCCTCCGGCCGCTACACGGACTCGGTCGCAGCCGCCGTGAAAGAAGCGGGCTACAGCACGGCCGTGACCACTCGCTACGGTTGGCACGCAAGCGCCGAGAGTGCCTTCGAGATCTCCCGCCTACGCGTCTCTGGGGGCAGCAGCCTCGGCAACTTCGCGGCGGCGCTCACGGAATAGCCGCATCGTCAAACCCACATAAGTATCACCCCCACAGCGCAGGAAGTACGCCACAATGCGCTGGCCCGAGCGCGCGCGACCAGACCGGGTCGGCGGCGCGCCCAATCGGCTTGTCGAATTTATACTCCTGTGATACGGTTAATTTTGCTGGCGGGATCACGTGGCAGACGGCGGGTCATCCCGCGGTCTGCCGTCTATGGGGGGCAGTAGTATGATGGCAAGTCCGTTCGCCGGCTCGCGTCCCAAGTTGCTAGGAGAGTACCTGCGCGAACAGACGGGGCTCACGAGCCGCCAGGTCGTGCAGGGACTGCGTCAGCAGGTTATGGCTCGCGACCAGGGAGAAGCCAAGCTCCTGGGCGAGATACTGGTTGACCTCGGCTACGTTTCATCGGGAGACGTGGCAGCCGCTACCCGGCGCCAATTGGCCGAGAGCAGAAGAGGCTGCTAAGCGGCCGTCGCCGCCGGTCGCGGTCCGACCGGTAGCAGCAACGCGCCAGAGCCGAGGGGCTTTGGCGCGTTTGTCTTTCTCGGGGCCCTCCGCCGCTATGACCCTTGGCGTGGGTTAGCCCGTAGGACAGGATCCGCGGGCGTTCTGCTCCCGCCACAAGCGGTAGTAGGCAATGCCGGTGTACACGGACACGGCGGCACAGAGCGCTAGGCCCTGCCAGCCGTCACGATAGGCTCGCAAGGTCACGTAGCGGCGCCAGAACTCCCGTGCCGGTCTGCCCAGAACGCCCCTCCCACGCGCTCGCTCACCCTGCTGGCGCAACATTCGCGTCTCCAGAGCCGCATAGGCGCCTAGTTTTGTCCTGAATTGGCCCAGATGCTCGTAGTTATGGTGCACCAGCGGGTTGGCCAGAAAGCCCGCCGGTCCAGCGAGCAGCACGACCTCGTGGACTGGCCGCGCCTCGTCGTAGCGGGCGCTGTCCACCCTCAGCAAGCGCAGCTGATGGTCTGGGTACCAGCCGCCGCCGGTGAGACAACGTCCCAACACCATGTTATGTCGAGGCACCCAGAAACCGGCCGGGTCAAGCGAGCCCGCGTCCCTCTCACTCTGGGCGCTTCCGACCCGCAGTCGCACTTCTCTCGCCAGCTCGGTCGTCACCCGTTCGTCGGCATCGACGAACAGCACCCAATCCGCGCCCAGGCAAGCGAGGGCGGCGTTGCGCTGCCTGGGGAAGTCGTCGAAGGCACGCTGTTCGAGCCGGGCGCCGAGGCTGCGCGCGATGGCAGCGGTGCGGTCGGTGCTGAGCGAGTCGAAGACCACGACCTCATCCGCCCAGGACAGCGTGGCCAGACAAGCCGCCAGATGGCGTTCCTCGTTCTTTGTGATAACGCAGGCGGCAAGACTCGGCATCACATCCTCGCTATCTCGGCGTAGGTTCGCAGGCGCGCCCGGAGCTTCTCAGGCGAGAGGTCGCCCCGACTAGCCTGCCAGCGGTCGCGCAGGCTCAGTCGCGCCATTCCCAGCCGAATCACTGCCCGGACCGCCGCCCGACGCCAGGGGGAGTAGTACTTGGCGAAAAGGCGGTAGCGGCTGCGATACAGCTCCACGAACATTGGCTCGGCGAACTGGCGCGTGCTCTGGGCCTCGTGGTGCAGCACGGTCGCCCGGGGCACGCAGTATACCTGCCAGCCAGCCTTCCTCGCTCGCCAGCACCAGTCCACCTCTTCGCAGTAGATGAAGTAGCCCTCGTCCAACGGCCCCAACTGCGCCACGGCCTCCCGCCTGAGCAGCATGCAGGCGCCCAGCGGATGATCGACAGGATACGGCTCGCTGCCACCGAGAGGGTAGCGACCGTTGAGCCGGCTCACCATCAATCTGGGGTGCAGGGGGAAAAGATCGAGGAACTGCATCGTGAGCGAAGGAAAGCGGAAGCAGGAGCGCTGGGCAGAGCCATCGCCGTAGACCAGGTTGGGGCCGACGCAGGCCGCGCGCGGCGTTGCCTCGAGGAAGTCAAGCATTGCCCGTAGGGCTCCCGCGCGGACTTCCGTGTCCGGATTGAGCAAGAGAAAGTGGCGGCCCCGCCCCAGCGCCAGGCCCAGGTTGCTGGCAGCCGCGAAGCCGAGGTTGCGCTCGCCGGCCAGCAAGAACGCCTCGGGGAACTCCTTCGCCACCAGGGCAGCGCTGCCGTCGCCGGACGCGTTATCCGCCACGACGACCTCGACCGCCAGTCCATCCGTCGCTGCCGCCGCGTACAGCGACGCCAGGCAGCGGCGCAGCAGCTCCCTGGTGTTGAAACTGACGACGACGACCGTCAAAGCGTAGGCGGCGCTAATGGCTGACCTCGATCAGCTGCTGCCCCAGCCGGTCGCCCTGGTACTTGACCTCCTCGTAGATCAGACCGGCGTAGAGACGGATTTGAGGGTAGTCCTCGAGGACGCGTATGTAGCCAACCACGGTGGTCTGCTCTCCCGGCGCCAGGTCCTGACCTAACCCCCAGCGGTAGGGATAGCGCGCTCCCTCTGCGCCCAGACTGCCCTCCCAATCAACCCCCACCCGCCAGAGGCGCGACTCGTCGGCATAACGGCCGCCTTCGATGGAGGCGTAGGTATCGCGCGTGCTGTAAACGTAGCCCGGATCTGGGCCATGGGTGCGCAGGGGGACCGTGCCTGTGTTCTTCACGGTGATCTCCACCTTGACCAGGTCCCCTTTCGCCACTTGCTTGGGGGTGAAATCGACACGCAGCACCGCCGCGTCGGGCTCCTCCACACCCCGCAGCGATACCGAGGCCGCTTGCTCGATTAAGGTGCCACCGGCATCGCGCGCCTGGACGATGAGTTTGTACTCACCGGCGGCAGGCACTTTGTCGCGCAGCACGCCGTTCCAGAGACGGGAGTGCTCACCTGCCGCCTCCGTCAGCGGCTCGCTCAGCCGCGTCCGACGGCCGTCGGGCTCTACGACGTACAACCTGGTGAAAGCCGGTTTGCTCAGTCGATAGGTAACACGCGTGTCGAGGCCGTACTGTGGATCAAAGGGCGAGATTTCGCCGGGGTCGGCCCGCACGGCATCCAGGCGCAGCGGGGTTGAATCGGAATCGGCGACGGCCAGCTTGGCGCGGCCTTCCTCTTGGCGACCGGACTGGTCGGTGGCTACGACGACACAGGTGTAGTCGCCGTTTGGCACAGCCTGGCGCAGCTGCGCCCCGCCAGAGCCGGCCACTCCCCCGTCGAAAGGGGCAGTGTAGGCGCCGGCAGAGCGCTCGACGTCGTCACGCACGTTCAGACGGCGCCCTGCGCTGTCCAGCAGATACAGACTCACCTGGGCCGGGCGGGAGAGGGAATAGTTGATGGTGGCACTGTCGTCCACCCGATCGCCGTCGGGTGTGATGCGCGCGGGGGAGACGGTGACCGGCCCGAGTAAAGCAGCGCTGCCGGCGAAGGGGAGAGAAGAACAGCCCGGCAGGGAACCCGCAAACGCCAGGGCCAAGCAGAAGACGGCCCCGGTCAGAAACCCACCTACCCGGCCGCCGCCCGGAAGAGACCGGACTTCAGCCAAAGCGAGCAGCGGGCGCCCTGGCTCCGCCAGGGATAAGAAGCTCTTGGCGACCCGCACCCCTACCCCCTCCGCCGCCTTTCTCCGACCCGGCAATCGGGCTAGCCGCCCATCGCCGTCGTCAGGACCTCCTCCATGCGCTCTACGAAGACGAAATTGACTTCCTGCCTGACGTTGGCCGGCAACTCAACCAGGTCCTTCTGATTCTTCTTGGGTAAGACAAAGGTCTTGATACCGGCCCTATGTGCCGCCAGCACCTTCTCCCGGATACCGCCCACCGGCAGCACGCGACCCCGGAGAGTGATCTCGCCCGTCATCGCGACGTCCCGCTTCACCGGGCGTTTGGTCAGGGCTGAGATCAGCGCCGTCGCCATCGTGATGCCCGCCGAGGGGCCATCCTTGGGGATGGCGCCGGCCGGAAGGTGGATGTGAATGTCGGTGTTCTCATAGAACGGGCCCTCGATACCGAGCGAGCCCGACCGGGAACGCACGAAACTAAGCGCGGCGGAGGCCGACTCCTTCATCACGTCGCCCAGCTGCCCCGTGAGGATGAGACTGCCCTTACCCTCCATCAGCGTCGCTTCAACCGTGGCCAGATCGCCACCCATCGGCGTCCAGTAGACGCCGGTGGCCACGCCCACTTCGTCCTTCTCCTCGGCCGCCGTCTTGGTGAAGCGGGCAGGACCGAGATAGCGACTCGCCAACCGGGGGGTGACCACCCGGTGCAATCGCTGGCCCTCGGCGACGGCTTTGGCCAGCTTGCGGATCACCGTGCCGATCTCGCGCTCCAGGTTGCGTACCCCGGCCTCCATCGTGTAGTCGCGAATGATCTGCTGGAGCGCCTCGTCGTTGAAGCGCACGGCGTTCGGCTTCAACCCGTGCTCGCTGACCTGTTTGGGTACGAGGAACTGGCGGGCGATGGCCAGCTTCTCCTCCTCGATATAGCCGGGCAGCTCGATCACTTCCATGCGGTCGCGCAGCGCCGGCACTACCGTGTCGAGCACGTTCGCCGTGGTGATGAACATTACCCTGGACAGGTTGTAAGGCACCTCCAGGTAGTGGTCGCTGAAGGAGTGGTTCTGCTCGGGATCCAGCACCTCCAGCAGCGCCGCCGAGGGGTCGCCGCGGAAGTCGGCGCCCACTTTGTCGATCTCGTCCATCATGAAGACGGGGTTGACCGTGCCGGCGTTACGCATGGTCTGCACCACCCGGCCGGGGAGCGCCCCGATGTAGGTCCGGCGGTGGCCGCGAATCTCCGCCTCGTCGCGGATGCCCCCGAGGCTGATGCGCACGAACTTACGGCCCAGAGCATGGGCGATCGAACGGCCGAGGCTCGTCTTGCCGACACCCGGCGGGCCCACGAAGCAGAGGATCGGGCTACGCATCTTGTCCTTGGCCAGCTTGCGCACCGCCAGGTATTCCAGGATGCGCTCCTTCACCTTTGGCAGACCGTAGTGGTTGGCCTCCAGCACCCGCGCCGCCTCGGCGATGTCGAGATTGTCTTCGCTTGCCTTCTGCCAGGGCAGCCCTGTCAGCCAGTCGAGATAGGTGCGTATTATGCCAACCTCTGGCGAGGCCTGGGGAATGAGCGCCAGCCTGTTGATCTCCTCCTCGGCTTTGGTCGCCACATCCTCCGGCATGCCGCTAGCGGCAATCTTGTCGCGCAGTTCGCTGACTTCCCGCATGTAGGGGTCGGACTCTCCCAGCTCCTTCTGGATGGCCTTCACCTGCTCGCGCAGGTAGTGCTCGCGCTGGCTCTTGTCGACCTCCTTCTGCACCTGGCTCTGGATCTTGCCCTCCAGCTCGAGGACGTCCAACTCCTTGGCCACAAGGACGTTGACAGCCTGCAGGCGTTGTTCCGGATCCAGACTCTCCAGGACTTGCTGGCGAGTCGTGACGGGCAGGTCGAGCGTGCCGGCGATGAAGTCAGCCAACCAGCCCAGCTCGTCGATGTTAATGGCGGCAACGTAGGCTTCATCGGGGATGGTGCGGCTCAACTTGACGCACTTCTCGAACAGCGCCAGCGTCGCCCGGCGCAAAGCCTCCGTCTGAACGTTCTTCTCCTCGTGTTCGGACAGCGGCACCACGCGCGCCCGCGTATGGTTATCGCCCGGGAAGTACTCCAGGACGCGCAGGCGTCGCTGTCCCTGTACCAGCACGCTGGTGCTGCCGTCGGGCATCTTGAGGGCCCGGACGATGTTCGCTTCCGTGCCGAAAAGGTAGAGGTCCGAGGGGGCTACTTCTTCAACTTCCGGGTCGCGTTGAGCTACCACGAGAAGGGTGCGCTCGCCGGCCAGCGCCTCTTCAATGGCGCGCAGCGAGCGCTCGCGGCCGACAAAGAGCGGCGCCTGCTGCCGGGGGAAGAGCACGGTGTCGCGAATAGCCAGCACAGGCAGCTCCAGCGCCTCCTCACTTGGCGCCTGCGTAGGCGGCCGATGGCGACGGGCGCGCGACGCCCGCTGCCTGGTTGCACGAGCGGGCGCTGGCTGAGGCTCTTCGACTTCCGGTTGGGTGTCCGGTGTGCTAGTCAAGGGTTCCTGTTCGGGGTTTTCTGCTGTCACGTGCCTGTTATACCATATTCTGGCGGCGAGCATGAAGCTGCCTAGTGCAGCCTCAGAACAGGTCGTCGGTAATGCCCGTTGTCCACAGATGCGCGGATCACCGTCCCTGATGGGCGGCTGCCAACGTCCCTCGGTCCGACGATCCCCGAAGAGGTCATCTGTTCGTG
>JAMCYS010000128.1 GCA_023473795.1 Chloroflexota bacterium
CTCAGGCGATCGTGCAGCAACACGAGACGCCTCAAATCGACATAACGGGAGGTACTACTGTGGCAGACCGGGCGATCAATAGTGCGGTGACCCGCCGCGGCTTCCTGGTGGGGCTGGGGGTCGGCGCGGCCGGCCTGGCGCTGGCGGCGTGCGCGCAGCCAGCGGCCCCTGCGCCCACCGCGGCTCCCCAGGCGAGCGGCAAGTTCGACTGGATGCAGGCTAAGGGCAAAGAGGTTCGGTTCATCGGCCTCAAGAGCACCATCGAGGACTACTGGGAGAAATCGGTCCCCGAGTTCCAGCAGTTGACCGGCATCAACGTGAAGTTCGAGGCCTACGAGCAGGCCCAGGCCCGCCAGAAGATCGCCACCGAACTCACCGCGGGCACCGGCACGCTCGACAGCTTCCGCACCACGCGCGCCCAGGACTTCGCCCAGTACGCGAAGAACGGGTGGTTCGAAGATCTCACCCCATATTCCACCAATCCGCAGAAAGCCGCACCCGATCTGGACATGGCCGATTTCTTCGAGGGCGCGCTCAATTCGTGCAAGATCGACGGTAAAGTCATCGCCCTGCCGGTGATCAGCGGCGGCCAGTGCCTCTTCGTCAGAAAGGACCTCTTGGAGGCCAAGGGGCTGAAAGCGCCGACCAACTTCGACGAGCTGGAGCAGGTCGCCAAGGCGCTCCATAAGCCACCCGACGTGTACGGGTTCGTCAGCCGGGGGCAGAAGTCCAACGCCGTCTCGATGTTCGCGGTCTTCCTGCACAACATGGGCGTGGACTGGATGGGCAAGGACGGCAAGTCGCCCTCCCTTAACCTCCCCGAGGCGGTCGAGGCCTATAAGTTCTACGGCGGGCTCCTCAAGGCCTACGCGCCACAGGGCATCGTCAACATGGGCAACGTGGAGCTGACTCCATTCTATCAGCAGGGCAAGGCAGCGTTGTTCCCCGACGACCTCAGCTTCCGTACGCAGTTCGAGGATCCGGCGTCCTCCAAGGTCGTCGGCAAGACGGCCTACGTCAACTTCCCGGCCGGCCCGAAGCGCAACACGCCCACCATCTATATCTACGGCCTGGCGATTTCCAGCCAGTCCAAGAACAAGGATGCCGCCTGGCTGTGGACCGAGTACCTAGCCGGCAAGCAGTATCAGATCAAGGCGATGGTGGCCGGGGTGGCGGCGGGCCGCAAGTCCGCCTGGGATGATCCGACGGCTCTCACCGCGGCTCCTAAGGACTGGGTCGAGACGGCTAAGTGGACCTTTGACAAGGGTGACGACCAGTGGGCCCCGCCGGTGATCAGTGTACCAGAGGCCCGGGACATTGTCGGACTGCCGATAACCGTTGCCATCGAAGGGGGCGACGTCAAGGCCGCTTGCGAAAAGGCCAACAGCGACCTCACCGCGCTCGCCAAGCGCGACGGCCTGCTCTGATCGGCCGCCTGTTGGGTTACTGCCCAATACCTCCCGCCGCGCCCGCACGCGGGGACGAAAGCGAGGCAAGCCTGAGCGCCGACGCTGACCGTCGGCGCTCAGGTTCGGCTTGCATCTTCCCGCCCGCCTCCCGGGCGTCGAGCAGGGCTGCGAGCTCTCAAGGAGGTTCGCTTGCAAGCTGAGCGCAGTCTGGCCTCAGACCGAAAGCGCCCTAGCTCCGGACTAGTCGACTTCCTCGACCGTCACGCCCGCTGGGTGCTGCCTGCGCCCGCGGCGATCGCCATTGTGCTCCTCTGCGTCTTTCCGGTGGCGTATACGCTCTACATGAGTTTCCACGACTGGTCGGGGTCCCGGCTTTTGGCGCCCCAATTCGTCGGTCTGAAGAATTACCTGGACATCTTCCTAACGGACGATCGCTTTCACGAATCACTGGTGCGGACGGCGATCTTCACGACCGGGGCGCTGGCTCTCCAGCTTGTTCTCGGGCTGGCGCTCTCGCTGTTGTTCAACCGCGAGTTCTTTGGCCGAGGGCTGCTGCGGACGCTGTACTTGCTGCCTTTCGTCGCCACTCCCGCGGCCATAGCCCTGATCTGGATGATGATGTATAGCCCGCCGGTGGGGGTGCTGAACTACCTGTTGAGCCTAATCGGCGTGTCCGGTCAGGAATGGGCCTACGGTCAATCGCAAGCCCTGTGGGCGTTGCTCATAGTAGACACCTGGGAGTACACACCGGTAATTATGCTGATCTGTCTGGCGGGTTTGGCGGCGCTGCCGTCCGATCCCTACGAGTCGGCGCAGATAGACGGCGCCAACAGCTGGCAGCAGTTCTGGTACATCACCCTACCGCTACTCCGACCGACGATCGCCGTCGCGGCCCTCTTTCGGGCGATCGACGCCATCAAGACGTTTGACATCATCTACGTGATGACTCAGGGTGGGCCCGGCTATGCCTCGGAGACGTTGAATATCTACGTCTTCTTCTCCGCTTTCCAGTACTTACGCTTTGGTTACTCTTCGGCGCTGCTGGTCATCTTCTTCACGATCATCTTGGCGGTCTGCCTTGTTATCATCAAGCTCCGCCGGGAGGCGCAAACGGCCAATGAGTGAGTCAACCGGCGTACTGCTGACACACCGAACTCGTCCATTGTCGCGAAAGGTCCGCAAGGTTAGCCTTAAAGTCCTTTTCTACATCAGCCTGGCGCTGATCAGCGTTCCCGTTCTGTTCGTCTTCTACTGGATGGTCCTTACCTCGTTCAAAGACGGGACGCAGGCGACCGCCTTCCCGCCGCTCTTCTTGTTCCAGGCGACCCTCAAGAACTATCAGGATGTCATAGGCAAGACGCCGCTGCTTACGTACGTCTTCAACAGCCTAGTGGTCGCTCTGGGCGCCACCGGCCTAGGACTAGTCCTCGGTCTGCCGGCGGCCTACTCTGTCGCCAAGTTCAGCCAGGGCAAATTGGCCATCGTCGTGCTCATCGCCAGGATGGCGCCGGGCGTCAGTTATCTTATCCCGTGGTTCATCCTCTTTAGCCGTATCGGCCTGGTCGACACTTATGCGGCGCTGATCCTCACTCACCTGATCCTGACCCTGCCGATGACGATGTGGATAATGATCCCCTTCTTCGAGGATCTGCCGCACGAGATCGAGGAAGCGGCGCTGATCGATGGCTGCACGTGGTACGGTATCTTCTGGCGCGTAGCGGTCCCGCTCACCGTGCCCGGGATCGTGGCCTCAGCGATTCTAAGCATCATCTTCTCCTGGAACAACTTCGCCTTCGCCCTTATACTGGGAGGCGACCGCACGCGCACGGTGCCGGTAGCCGTCTTCTCGTTTATGACCTTCGAGGGTGTCAACTGGGGCGGCGTCGCGGCCGCCGCCACGCTGATCTGTGTGCCGGTCATCCTGCTGGCGCTGGTTATCCAGCGCTACCTCGTCGCCGGTCTGACTCTGGGTTCGATAAAGGGGTAGACATATGCGCGCTCGCGATAGGCTATTGGCAGCGCTGAACCACCAGGAACCAGACCGGGTGCCCATCGATCTGGGCGCCGGCTTGGCCTGCTCGATCAACGTGCACGCCTACGACCAGCTTAAGCGGTACCTTGGCCTCGACACTCCAACCGCAGTCGCCAGCCGCTTCTCGCAAACAGCAGATGTGGAAGAAGTGGTCCTGCGGCAGTTTGGCGTCGACGCGCGTCAGCTGAGGGCCGGCGTCATCGGCACCGGCGAGGCGTCGACCTGGGCCGAAGCGTGGGAGGGCCTAAGAGACGACTGGGCCGTGGTCTGGGCTAAACCCGCCTGCGGGCAGCCTTACGAGGTGGATTCGCCTCTGCGTCGCGGGGAACCGACGATCGCCGACATCGCCCGCTACCCATGGCCCGACCCGAACGACCCGTTCCTGGTCGCCGGCCTACGCGAGAGGGCGGCGGCCCTGCGTGAACAAACCGACTATGCCCTCGTGCTCAGCCTCTCCTACTTCCCTTTCACCGAATCCCACGAGATCCGCGGACTGGATAACTGGCTGATGGACCTGGCCGGCGACCGGCGCTTCGCCGAGGCCCTGATCGACGCCGTCACCGACGTGATCGTGGCTCGCCTGCAGCGCGTGCTGAGGGAGGTGGGAGACCTCGTAGACGTGGTCTGCTGGGGTGACGACGTCTCAATTCAGCAGGGGCCGATGATCAGCCTGGAGATGTTCCGCCAGGTCGTCAAGCCCCGCTACCGGCGAGTGATGGCGGCGCTCCGACAGGCCACGACCGCCAAGGTCTACTTTCACAGCTGCGGATCGGTGTACTGGCTGATCCCCGAGCTTATCGACCTAGGGGTCGATGTTCTCAACCCTATACAGGTCAGCGCCGCCAACATGGACGACACCGCTCGCCTGAAGCGGGAGTTCGGCCAGGACATCTGCTTCTGGGGGGGCGGCTGCAACTCGCAGTCGGTGCTGCCGTTCGGCACCGCGGCGGATGTGCGCGAAGAAGTGCGCCGCCGCATCGGCGACCTGGCGCCGGGCGGTGGTTTCGTCTTCGCCCCAGTGCATACCATCCAGGCGGAGGTCCCGCCAGCGAACATCGTGGCGCTGTACGAGGCCGCGTTGGAGTCCGGCCAATACCTTCATTGAACAGAGTGAACGGCGGGCCGGCCCCTGGACGAGATGAGCGGCCACCCTTTTGGACGGAGAAGTACCTGCCGGCAGAGCTGCGCCGGCCTTGGTCGAGATTGTGCAGAAGTCCCGAACTGTCCACTATCCTGGACTGTGCCGTAGCGAGACAGGGAGAGGGCAGCCTCGGCTGTGGGTGGGGATTACCGGTGACGCGCCTGCCGGAAGGTGGCGGGAACGGCTGCTTGGCTAAGGCCGGCTATGCCTCCACCAGGCTCCTGCGGAACGCGAGGTTGAGACCCCACAGACAGGGCAGGTGGCGACGCCATAGGCCCAGCTGGCGCAAGGTGGACGGAAGGGAGTAGAACTCCCGCCAGGACCAGTCCACGCCCTCTTTGAGTCGCTCCGGCGCCATGCCCTTGGGCCGAAAGACCACGTCGCGCGCGTTGTAGTTGCCCCAGTCCCGGTCGATTATCCGCCCGGCCGCGTCCATCTGGCTGTACAAAGGCGTGCCCGGAAACGGGGTGAGGACGGCAAACTGGGCCAGTTCCAAACGTACCTGCCGGGCGAAGTCCAAGGTACGCTCGAAAACCGACTCATCGTCCTCATCCAGGCCAAACATGAAGGCCCCCTCGACGGCTATGCCGTGGTCGTGCAGGCGCTTGATGGCAGCCTCATAGCGTGAGACGATGTTGATGGGCTTGCCCAGTGAGGCGAGGGCGGCAGGGTTGATCGACTCCAAGCCGACGAACATGCCGATGCAGCCGCTGCGCTCCGCCAGAGTCAGTAGTTCTTCGTCCTCGGCCATTGTGAGGGAGCCCTGGCTCATCCAGCGTATCCTGAGTGGGATGAGGGCGCGAAACAGTTCCTTGGCCCGGCGAGTATTGCCGACGATGTTGTCGTCCAAGAAGCCCACCAAGCGCGAGCCCATCCCGGCCACTTCGTCCACGACGTCGGGCACTGGCCGGAAGCGGTAGGTGTGGCCGAAGAACTGGGTCACCGAGCAGAAGTTGCAGCGAAAGGGGCACCCGCGGGTGGTTTGGGTGGCCGTGGTCAACCAGAAGCCCCGGGAGGGGAAGAGCTCGCGCCGCGGACGAACCCAGTGGGCGAGGTCCGGCCTGGCGTCCGCCCTGTAGACCGGCCGCAGACTCCCTGCCAGCAGGTCCGAGACGACCTGCGGCCAGAGGTTCTCGGCCTCGCCCACGACGACGGAGTCGGCATGCTGGGCCGCCTCCTCGGGCAGCGCGGTGGCGTGGATGCCCCCCAGCACGACCTTGCGTCCCTGAGCGCGGAAACGATCGGCCATGGCGTAGGCTCGGGGTGCCAGACCGGTCAGTAGCGTGATGCCAACCAGGTCGGCTGGATAGTCGTAGTCCACGCGCTCGAAGTTCTGATCGAGGATGCGCACCTCCCAGTCGGGCGGCGTCAGCGCGGCTAGGATGCCGAGGCTTAGTGGCGGTAGGAAGGAGAAACCTGAGTTGCGGTTGAGCTCGGGGTCGATCCAGGAGGGTGCAATGAGCAGCAATTTCATACCGCGTCTCCCAGTGACAACTTGGCGTGCGCATGCTGCCACCGTACGTCGCGGCAGGACACGGCAAGCCAACGGCGATGGCGCACGCTTGCATGAATTGGAGGTAATCTAGCCCCATTCATTTGGGCAGGCAATGTTCATGCGCCGCCGCCAACGGTTCGGTCTGAGGGGGCCTCACGGCCCCCCGTTTGCGTGCGAGTTGAGGCTGTGTTGGCTTCGCGCGGCGCCGTCTCGCGTCACGCGTTTTCGAGCTTCGCCTGCACCCGAATCTCTACGTTGTTGCGCAGCGCGTTGGAGACCGGGCAACCCTTCTCACCCGCCTCGGCAAGACGAGCAAACTCGGCCTGGTCCAGGCCGGGCACGACGCCGCTCACGTTCAGGTCCATTGCACTTATCTTGATGCCGCCCTCGACGCGTTCCAGGGAGCAGACGGCGTTGATGTGCAGCCGGGTTGGCGCGTGGCCCGCCTTGTCCATGGTGTTCGAAAAGGCCATCGCGTAACAGGCGGCGTGAGCGGCGGCGATCAGCTCCTCAGGGCTCGTCTTGCCGTCGGGACGCTCGGTTCGCGCAGCCCAGGTAACCGGTGCCTCCTTCAGAACTCCGGTGCCCGTCGTTACCTTGCCGTTGCCGTGGATTAGGTTGCCTTCCCACGTGACCTCGGCTCTCCTCTGCGTTAGTGGCATCGACTATCCCTCCTCTATTGTTGTGCGCCTAG